>JBKJLG010000329.1:0-3793 GCA_046596995.1 Chitinophagaceae bacterium | reverse complement strand
GTAACCATGTATAAAAAGGCACGGGCAACATCACCTTTGTATTCATTTATTGGCTCAAAAACAGGGCCGGTAAAGCCTGCAATTGATGATGAACCTAATTTACTGCCATTTAAACTGGTTGTTGTGGCTGAAGCAACTTCACCATAAATATAATTACCACGAATGGCATTTACTTTTCCATCTGTTGGAAAAATATGATGGTAATCTGTGCCCGGGCCAACGGCTGTACCTGTAGTAAACCAGCTTTGAGGAAACGAATGTTCTCTGTTATAGCATTGAGCTTCGGCTGTGTAGTTACCACACTGGTTGGTAACAGGGGTAAAGTTGTAGGGATCATTTGAAGGTCCGGGAATATCAGAATAAATATCCCAGATAACATTGGCAGAGCCTGAACCTACTTCCCTGGGTTTAATATCCGATACTGTGTATTGGGTCCAAAGGTCGCCATATGTACGGGGCGTCATCCCGGTAGTGATAATAGTTTTTAATGTAGTTTTTAAATCAGCACAGCTTTTACCTGTTGCGCTTGTGTAATAACCTGCAGGCTCACCGCTTGAAGTATTTGTTGTAGAAATATTCGCTGTAGCCGGTGTTGAATTGTAAAGCGGCCCGCCTGTGCAATTAAAATTATTTATTGAATAAACAAAGAAATAATAAACTGTATTGGGAGTTAATCCTGTTGTTGAAAAAGTATTGCCTGCACTGTATTTTATAACGGTGCCGCTAGTACCAACTGTTTGCCCAATAGTGTATGATGTACCATCAACAGGTATAAATGTAAAAGCCGAATTAGTGCTGCGTATTACCAGGTAACCATCTGCAGTTGCAGCCGCTACAAAAGAGCCGTTGATTGATGTGTTTGCTGCATTAAGTGTAATAGTACCAGGGGCGGTTGCGGGAGTTAGGCATGCAGCCGGTGCCGTGGTTGCTGCCAAACCCGAAAGTGGTGAAACACTATTATATAAGGGGCCGCCGGTGCAATTGGAATTATATGCAAACACAAAAAAATAATATGTTGTACCTGGTAAAAGATTTGTTGCTGTAAAGGAATTAGTGCTGGTTGCTGTTACCACGGTTGCATTACCAATTACATCATCATCTGCGTAAGCAGTACCGTTTTGTGGCGTTGCAGTTAATGTGTTAGCTGTGCTTCCCAAAACGATATATTTATCTGCCGCAGGCGATGCAAAACTAAAATTAGCAGCGATGGTTGTATTGGTTATAATGCCAAAAGTTAAAGCAGTTGGCTGCGCAGATGGAGTTGTGCAGGCAGGCAGACTTGTACCGTTAAAGCTGATAGTAAAATCATCAATGGCAAGGCCGTCATCATTACCTGAAATATCAGTGTCTAACCATCTTATATAAAAAGTGGCACCATTTGCTATAGAAACCCCTGTAACTGTAAAAGTTTTTTGCGATCTGTTTGCTGCTGCATTACCATCCAAAGCACCGGCAGTTGCCGTTGTATTGGGTGTAACAAAATCTAGAGTATTAACATCCGTATAAGTACCGGAAGTTAAACTGGTGGCAGTTGTGCTGTATTGAAAATCAAGAACGTCAGTTCTTCCCGCCACGCCAAGTCTCCATTCTTCTCCAAAATAATCTATGGTAAAAGATGTGATGGTGCTGCCTGAATTGTTTGTAAAATATGCGCCAATAGTGGCATTGAGGCTACCGGAACGTAAAGTACCTAATGCTCTATCTGTATTAGCGGTGGCACCGTAGCTATAAGTATCACCTGAGTTCAAACTGCCAGTGCCTGCTGTATAAGTTGTATTGGCGTTTGAACCCGTTTCGGTAAACAGCCACCCTATTGGCAAAGCAGATGACGTACCTGAACTTGCCAGCGTATTAAAATTTTGAGTGTAAGTTGTTGAAAGGCTATTGATGGGTATCTGCGAAAATGCAGCGCTAAATAAAACAAGGGAAATAGCCGCTAAGTAAAGTTTCTTCATGTATAATTTTTAGGTCGCTAAAAATAACGACTTTAAGGTTCAAAATCATTAATGAGGAAAACTTATTTTACTTAAGCTGAATGGAAAATATCTAAATAAAAGAAGGCAATTATATATTAGTTAATACTAATTGTGATAGAAATTATTTTCTAGTTGATAGTATTTGAAGTAAGATAAGCCCGCCACCAATGCCTAAAAAAATCAGAGTAGGTTTCCAAAAACTTCTTTTTTCAAAATTGTAATTAGCAAGATACTTATCCCAAAAATAAAAGGTTAACAATAAACTGCCTAAAATATTTACAATTGCTAGTTGAACTAGAAGGTTAATACCATCTGTAAGTAACCTTAATATTGGTAACCAAATTAATCCTCCAATAATAAAATAGGGGCTTAATTTACGCTTCCCAATTTCTCTTAAATTATAAGAAAATAATATGCAACCCAAAAATGGTGAAAACAATAAAGACAATAAACCTATAGCCTCTTTAGAATAAAATCTTGGTTTCATTTTATTTTTATTTTGTTTGAATTTTAAACAAACAAACCATCATTTAATTGCCGCAGGGTTTGTTCTTTGTATTCACGGGAAATAAGCAACGATACATTATGCCGGCTGCCGCCATAGCTAACCATGCGGATGGGTACATCAACAATACTTTCAAATATTTTTTTCAAAACATCTTTGGTTTCTGTAATCTCATTACCTACAATTGAAACGATGGTTTGGTTGGTATCAACTTCCACGGTACCAAAAAGTTCCAGTTCTTTTATAATTTCTTTTAGATAGGCATCGTTATCAATGGTTAATGAAACTGCAACTTCTGAGGTAGTTACCATATCAATTGAAGTGCGGTATTTTTCGAACACCTCAAATATTTTTCTTAAAAAACCATACGCCAATAACATACGGCTGCTTTTTATTTTTATAGCAGTAATATAATCTTTTGCTGCCACAGCTTTTACACCAACACTGCCTGCTTCGCTTTTTATAATTGTGCCTTTGGCAGATGGCTGCAAAGTGTTTAATAACTTAACAGGAATATTAAAATATTGTGCCGGCCAAATACTTGCAGGATGTAAAATTTTCGCACCAAAATAAGCAAGCTCGGCAGCCTCTTCAAAACTTAACTGATCGATAGGTTTTGTATTGGTAACAATGCGGGGATCATTATTATGCATACCATCAATATCACTCCATATTTCACAAACGCTGGCACTGGTGGCTGCGGCAATAAGTGATGCACTGTAATCGCTTCCGCCACGCTTTAAATTATCTACCTCCCCTTTTGCATTACGGCAGATATATCCCTGTGTAATAAAAAGTGTATTTTCTTTATGGCGGTTTAATAATTGTGTAAGCTTAACTTTTATACTGCCTATCTGCGGTTCTTCAACCATGTCAATCGTCATAAAATCGAGTGCCGAAAGCCATACATGCGGAATCTTCTGATCTTCTAAATAAATAGCAAAAAGTTTTGTGCTCAGTAATTCTCCCTGCGCAAGAATATCTTTATTAAGAGCATCGCTGAAAGATATTTTTAAAATGATGTTTAAAAATTCAAAATGGTCGGCAATAATTTCCTTAGCCCGTGTGTAAGCAGAGTCTGTTTTTAGAAGCTGGATAATAAAATTCTGGTAATGTTGTTCCAGCGCATCAATATGTTGTTTGGCAGATTGTCTCTCGCCTTTAGATAATGCACTACTTATTTCTAATAAAGAATTAGTTGTACCGCTTAATGCACTAAGCACAACAATCTTTTGCTGATCATCAGATGTAATCAGCTTTGCAATCTCAAACATTCTTTCGGGCTTACCAACACTGGTGCCCCCAAACTTCA
>JBKJLG010000185.1:0-4717 GCA_046596995.1 Chitinophagaceae bacterium | reverse complement strand
AAGAATATTTTTATCAAAAATAAAAACAGGCAGTACAGGATTGCCATCTTTTAAAGCGTGATACAATGCTGCATTGTCATTAAGCCTTAGATCTCTCCTGAACCAAAAAATATTTATCTTATTCATGCTTTATAAAAATATACATAACATACGCAGAGAAATCAGGATACAGATTTACAGTAGAAGACATGAATTTTTTGTATGATGTGACTGGTGTATTCTTTATTTTTAAATTGCTTTACCCACCTGATATCTCTAATGGAGTTGCTTGTAAAAACTTCATCAGCATTTTGCAGATCAGCAATTTCTAATGGCTTTTCAATTACTTTAAAATTAGCCATATATAGATTTTCAAGCAGCCATCTTCTGGCTACGCCTGCAATACAACCTTCTGAAAGTGGGGGTGTATATATTATTTCATCTTTAATAATAAAAATATTAGCAATGGTGGTATCGCATAATTTGTTGTTTACATTAAAGAGTACAGCATCGTTAAATTTATTGCCCCTGGCAAACATGGCAGCCATAGCATAAGGCAAAAAATTATTTGTTTTAATATTTGAGAAAATATCGCAGCTCTTTTTACTATCATTAAAGATATCAATCACCAAACCATTTTCATTGAGTGTTCTTTCGTTTGGTATTTCCCAGCTTTCAATAATGTAGTGGGGCAAATTATTTTGGGCATCATATAATCCTCCTTCACCTCTAAAAACAGTTAATCTAATTCTGGCTGTATTTGTATGCCCGTTTTTTTTACACAATGCATGTATCTTTTCTACAAGGTATTGTTGCGTAAAATGGGGAGATGGCGTGAATTGCAAGGTTTGCATGCCTGCAAACAATCTTTCAAAATGATATTGACGCAAAAGCAGTTTACCATTAATTGATTTTATGGTTTCAAATAAGCCATCACCATACCTGAAAGATCTATTGTCAGCATTTATAACCGGTGTGCCCTGTTTGTAAAATTTATCGTTGTAATAAAAAAAAAGGCTCATCCATTTTATTTTGAATGAGCAAAAATACTTGTGTAAAGCGGTTATATAAATATTTTCTACAAATGTTCATTAATTAATTTATGCTTTACTGCATACATTACCAAGCCTGCTGTACTTTTAGAGCCCGTTTTTTGTTTTAGTTTGTCTCTCATTGCCTCAACCGTTCTTGGGCTTAACTCCACTGCCTGGGCAATTTCCCGTGTGCTTTTTTCTTCGCACATAAGCCTTAGTACGGTTAATTCCTTTTCAGAAAGCCTCACATCTTCTGCTATCAGTTTTTCGGGCAAAGGCGCATTTCTCTGTTTTAAATTTGTTAGCAATGCCTGGTTGGTAAGTGAATTAAAATAATATTCCTGCTGATGGCAGGTTTTTATGGCTTCGTAAATTATTTCGGAATCAGATGTTTTGCTTAAATAACTGTTTGCGCCAAGCTCCATTAAACGGGTTATCATGCTATGGTCATCCATCATGGTAAGCATAATAATTTTTATTTGTGGGTAAAGCTTTTTTATTTCGGGCAATGTAGCTACACCATCCATAATGGGCATTTGAATATCCAATAAAATTACATCGGGCTGTGTGGTTTTTAAAAGATGTAGTAAATGAGAACCATTATCTGCTTCTGCAATTACTTTAATATCTTTTTTTGATGATAAAGCGGTTTTTACACCGGCACGGTACAATACGTGATCATCTGCAATTATTACTGTTATAGCAGTATGGGTTAAATCGGACATACTTAAAAGGTTTTCATTTTAGGGAATTAGATTATATGTAAAATTCAATGTTTTTTATTACATGCGGTATAGGACAACTACTGAATATGGGTTATAGTAATTATACGTTAGCATTGCGCAATACTTCTCACAATAAGAATAAAAGTGCTAAATTGTAGAGGTTAATATTTTAAGTGTAGAATTTTAGTAACATATTACCCCTGGTATTTTATTACCCCATTTTTATTTCTCTTTTTAATCAGGCACTTATAATTTATCTAAAAGTTGGATGATTATTTGATATTATATTTTCAATCTAATTAGATAACTGATGCAAACTTCAGAAACAACATTGACAGGCACATTACAGGTTACAAAAGTAAAGGCAACAAAAGAGTGTTCTTCTTATAGAGGGTTTTCATCTATTGACCAGGAAATTGAAAGAGAAATAGCTTTGAAATGGTTCACTTCTTCTGATAAAAAAGTTGTTTCTCAAAGAAATTTTTTACTTAAGGAGAGATAAAACAGTATTAGTCAATAAGTTTATTCCGCATACCATACATAATAAGCCCGGCAATAGTTTTAGCACCTACTTTAGTTTTCATGTTCTGCCGGATGGTTTCTATGGTTCTGGGACTTAAAAATATTATTTTAGAAATTTCCTCAGTGGTTTTATCCTGCGCCAGCAGTTGTAATATTTTTATTTCTTTTTCATTAAAATTTATGGGAACTGCGCTGCCATAATGCTGCCGCACATTTTTCTTTTGTATCAACTTGCCCATTACTGCGTTATTAACCAGGGCATTAAAATAAAAGTCATCGTTCATGCAGGTTAAAATAGCTTCGTAAATCTCCTCAGGGTCGGTAGTTTTGGTAAGGTAGGCGTTTGCACCCATTTCCATCATCTTACTTATCATTTGCTGGTCATCGTACATCGTAAGCACAATTATCTTAATATCCTCATACTCTTTACGAAGCATTTGTATTGCATTAATGCCATCTATTTCGGGCATTCTTATATCCATTAAAAGAACATCCGGCTTTTTTATAGAGACTTTGTGCATTAGGTCTTTGCCATCTTCTGCCTCCCAAAGCATTTTTAAATTTTCCTTTCCTGCAAGAGCCATTTTAATTCCGTCTCTGAATATTTTGTGATCATCTGCAATAGCAATTTTAATTGTGTAAGCCGCTGTCATTATTTTTCTTTAGGGAGTTTAGGGATATTCAAACTTTATAACGCAATTTAAGTATTGGTATTTTAATTTAAGCAAAAATTAGTTTTATTTAAATTAGAGCAGAGAAGTAATAGTAATTATACTACTACAGGTAATCGTATTAATACCTGCGGATTTTGAAGAAGTACGATGGCAACTGTAATAATACATATTAAAAATAGAGCAATTATGCGCTGTTACCCTAAACGGTTCGTTAGTATTTTTGTATACGTTGATTGGCATTGAAGATGTATTTATCCAATTCAATCCATGTTAATTGCTTTTTGTTTTTTATCAATGCTGATCAACATTCTTTTTACCCGCTTTTAAATCCAAATAATAACCTCCCGTAGCTGATAATTGATGCAATTATAGCTTTAAGTAATACTACTATCGTAAAAGTTCTATTTTACTGAATAGTAATTTTACTATATCTTTATCGTATAATTACCTGATTTTTTTGTACATTTTATGCACATTTTTGCTTTAAAGCAGCGTAAACACTGTATTTGATCAAATTGCCACACTAATCCAAGGAAATTAGCTGTTGTTACCTGTTAATTTATGTTTGAAGTTAGTAGTCTCGTTTTCCCTAAAAATGACCTAAAAAATACTAACAAAAAAACTTACAATTATGACACAAAATGAACTTTTAGAAACCAAAACCCTTACTGAAGTTGGTGAAGACATTGGCTTAACAGAAGGTGTACAATTAGTAAAGGCTTTTAAAGCTGCAAACCCAACTGCAACCCAAGGCTACTACATTGGCAGAAACATTATTGATCAAATTTTATCTCAGCCAGGCTGTGTTGGAATAAACTTCCGCAAATGCTTAACTGAAACTAATGAAGAGCATCTAGTTTATACAGGTGTTGATGCTGACGGTAAAGATATTCTTACTTATTCAGTAGTTACAACAACCGGAGATGTAGTTAAAAAGGATGCAATTGTTGCTGACAGAGTATGGTTACTTGAAGATGAATACTTTGAAATAGACTAATTTCTTTAAAACAATCTTGCATTTAGTTTCTGTTTTAAGCTATATATTTTTATATTTGGCGTAAATAGAAACTAAATTAAGACTTTACAATATATCGCAAGTTTTTCTTCATTACTGCCCTTAATTCTTTTTTTTATATTCCAACGGAATAATAAAAGCAAAGAACTAAGGGTTTTCTTATTGTATTTAATCTATTGTGTTGTAAATGATCTTTTAGCATTTTATCTTATACGGATTTTGCATATCAATGCTTACTTTCTCTACGATCTTTTTGCCGTTGCTGAGTTTTGCCTTTTCTCGTGGTTTTTTTATCTCATTATATATAACCTTAACATTAAAAGGATAATACTTCCTGCCACTGTTCTTTATTGCATTTTCAGCCTTTCGTTATACATTTCTTTACCTGAAGATGGCTCATTCAGTTCTATACTGGTTGGGGTGGAGAGTGTGTTGATTATTGCCATGTGTATCTATTTCTTTTTTGATCAGCTAAAGCAACCCAATATTTTAGCGATCTATACCTCTATCAATTTCTGGATAATTATTTCTTTCCTGATTTACCTTTCAGGTACATTCTTTTTATATATATATGCCGAAAGCATGATAAATGACAAGACATTTATAAAACAATATATATTAATTAATTCATCTTTCGTTATTCTAAAAAGTATTTTATTCTCTATTGCAATTTTAATGAAACCTGAAAATAAAAACAACCAAACCATATTCCCCGAAGACAAACTATCTGCAGACTGGGATATGAAAGACTCCCGTGAAAAATTAAAT
>JBKJLG010000181.1:0-5150 GCA_046596995.1 Chitinophagaceae bacterium | reverse complement strand
AGATGGGTTGCGTTTTGAAGAACCTGTGCCCAATTTGTTTTCGTTTAATAACCCATACGGCGCATGCCCTTCTTGTGGCGGTTTTTCACAAGTACTTGGCATTGATCCTGATCTGGTTATTCCTGATAAGCGATTAAGTATATATGAAAATGCAGTTGCTCCCTGGCGGGGAGAAAAACTTGGCTTGTGGAAAGAAGCATTGATACGGGCTGCTAAAAGATTTGATTTCCCCGTGCATAAAGCTGTTATTGATTTAACAACCGCAGAATATAATTTGCTGTGGACAGGCAATGAATATTTTGGAGGACTGAATGATTTTTTTAAAGAGGTAGAACAGAATTTATATAAAGTTCAATACCGTGTTTTGCTTAGCCGCTATCGCGGAAGAACATTGTGCCCTGAATGCAATGGCTATCGCTTAAGAAAAGAAGCGCTGTATATAAAAGTTGAGCATAAAAATATTGGTGAATTATGCGAAATGCCGGTAAAAGATTTACAGCAATGGTTTACTGATTTGCAGCTAAGTGAATATGATCTAAGCGTAGCAAAAAGAATTTTATTTGAAATTACAAACCGTTTAAAAACCTTGATGGATGTGGGTTTGGGCTACCTTACTTTAAGCCGTTTGGCAAACTCGTTAAGCGGCGGTGAAAGCCAGCGGATACAGCTTACAAGAAGTTTAGGAAGTAATCTTACCAATTCATTATATATTTTAGATGAGCCTTCTATCGGTTTGCATTCCCGTGATACTGAAAGGCTGATAAAAGTTTTAAAAGAATTGCGTGATCTTGGAAATACCGTTGTTGTAGTTGAGCATGATGAAATGATGATGAGAGAGGCCGACCATATAATTGATATGGGTCCGCTGGCAAGTCATTTAGGTGGAGAAGTAATTGCAGAAGGAAATTATGATGAGATTATTGACAATAAAAAAAGTCTTACGGGTAAATATTTAACCGGCGAATTAAAAATTGATCCGCCAAAAATTGTACGCAAATGGAACCGCTCCATTGCTGTGAAAGGAGCAAGGCAAAATAACTTGCAGGATATTAATGTCATTATTCCATTAAATATTTTGTGTGTGGTTAGCGGTGTTAGCGGCAGCGGCAAAACAACTTTGATAAAACAAATTTTATATCCTGCATTAAAAAAATTAAAAGGGGAAGCCGCAGAAAAAGTTGGCTTAAGTAAGGGACTGGATGGTGATGTTGATTACATCACACAGATAGAAATGATAGATCAAAACCCTATTGGTAAATCATCACGCAGTAACCCTGTAACGTATATTAAAGCTTATGATGAGATAAGAGATTTGTATGCAAAGCAACCGCTAAGTAAGATCCGTGGATTTTTACCTAAGCATTTTTCTTTTAATGTAGAGGGAGGAAGATGTGATGCCTGCAAAGGCGAAGGCGAGCAAATTGTTGAGATGCAGTTTTTGGCTGATGTGCATTTGCTTTGTGAAGTTTGCAGTGGTAAAAAATTTAAAGAAGAAGTGCTGGAAGTTACTTATAAAGAAAAAAGCATTTATGATGTCTTAGAAATGAGTGTAGATGAAGCGATAGAATTTTTTACTTCTTCCTCCCCAACGGGGGCAGGTCAGGAGGGGGCTGTTGCTAAAAAGATTAAACCTTTAAGTGATGTTGGTTTGGGTTATATAAAACTCGGTCAATCATCTGATACGCTTTCTGGTGGGGAAGCCCAGCGTGTAAAGCTTGCTTCATTTTTAGGTAGAGGTAAAAGTCAGGGACATGTATTATTTATTTTTGATGAGCCAACAACGGGACTTCATTTTAACGATATAAAAAAACTACTCACCTCTTTTAATGCATTGATAGAACAGGGACATTCTATTTTGGTTATCGAACACAATATTGATGTTATAAAATCTGCGGACTGGGTTATTGATCTTGGTCCCGAAGCCGGAGATGGTGGCGGAAACCTTGTATATGCAGGGGTTCCATCAGGTTTAAAAAAAGTGAAGGAAAGTTATACGGGGAAGTATATTTAAGATATTAGTCTGTATTTTTAATATCATCAATTAATCTCCTGAGCATTCTATCTTCAATATTTTCAAGCTCCGACTTGTCATATATCGTCAATAAATAAATTTCTTTATTTTCTGCTATAACGTAAGTTATAACTCTTGCTCCGCCACTTTTTCCTTTTCCTTTACTTTTTATTGATAATCTTATTTTGAAAGTTTCATGTCCTAATGCAGTCCCGGTGTTAGGATTAACAGACAATTTTTTAATTAGTTCAATTAATTCTTTCTTAAGCGATGGATATTTTTTAATGAGCCGTTTGGCATCCCTTTTAAATCTCTCGACGGGAATGATACTATAACTCATTGAGAAATGCTGTAAGTGTTTGTTTTTTATTTTTTCCTTTTTTCAAAAGATCCACTTGTTGAAAAGCTTCTTTTAAGTCAGATTTAATTTTTAAGATCTGTTCGTATGTCTTAAGTTTTGTCAACACTTTTTCCCATTCAGTTATAGGCAATTGCACAGCTTGGATGGTACCACTACTATCATTTACATATTGAACTTCGATTTTCATTTCTCAAATTTAACTAATTTATTCAATTATTTTCTTGTAAACAAATCAGCTGAAATATTATAGATCCAGCCGCGAAGCCGGTGATGGCGGCGGAAACCTTGTGTACGCAGGGGTTCCATCAGGTTTAAAAAAAGTTAAGGAAAGTTATACGGGGAAGTATATTTAAAACCAACTATCTCAACCTGTTACTATCCTTAATAAGTTTAGCATCTTTATAAATTGATGTAGCTGCCAAAATAATAAATACTATAATCAGCATGTGCAGTGCTGCCCACAAATCAAAAGTTCCTTTTGAATAATTCTTAATCTCTCTTATATAAATAAATATGATGAGGAACTCTGCCAGTAAAGAAAAAATGCAAATACGCATTTGCACAGACCTGTGTTTAAATAAAAATATATTAATTAAAAGCCCTGTACCTAATGCACTGGTGAGTATCATCAGCAAAAATTTATCTGTCGCCATTAAAGCATGGTACGTATTATCCGCTACCAACGTGCCGCTGTAAAAAGAAAATTTTAAGGTTAAAAAAACAGCTATAGCTGCAAATAACATCCAGATAGTTTGTACACGTTGTATCATATCAGTTAATAAAATTTTTTAGAATATTCTTTTGCATTATTTATGGCATTTATTAAAAGATCTGCATTTTGAAATGCAAATAAAAAAATATCTTTTAATCCATTCATTTCATATTCATGCGCTATCTTATTTCTTACTTTTCTAATTTCCATAAACTCATCTGCGCTAATCACTATATTTTTCTTTTCTGCCTGCAAAAGCCTGTCTCTAACAGTTCCTGGAGAGGTTCCTTCAATTACATCAATTGTTTTAAAAATTTTTTGTATAACAATATCGCTTAGCCTTGCAAACCTTCCAGTTAATGCTTCGAGTTCTATAAGTTGATCTTCTGAATAATTATTTTTTAATATAAAATCATTACACCTTTGCATTGAACTAATTAATTGATTTGCAGACTCATCAGCCTGATCAAAATTTTCCTGCAAATAAAGTAGTTCTGCTTTCACAAACTTTGTAAGTTGGGTTCTATCATTTTTACAAAAACATCATTTAAATCCTTTTTTACAACCAGGTCCAATTTCTGTTCATCTATTTCTTTAAATATTCCCGTTGTTATTTTTAATTTTTCAGTAAACCCTATTTTATCCGAAATTATCAAAATATCAATATCCCCTCCTTTGGCTTTGTCGTTTGTTCGGGAGCCAAATAAATAAATCTTCGCATCAGGATCATATCCGATAATATTATTTTTAATCACTGATATTTCTTTGCTTGAAAGGCGCATGCTTTTTATAATTCGGGGTAAAGCGGAAATTGTTTCATAAAATCTTTTACTTGATTGTTTACATCGGTTATTGTCTTCTCATTATCTATGTCCATTAAAATTCTGTCGAGCATATCAACTACTGTTTGCATGTGTTCTTCTTTCATTCCTCTTGTTGTTATTGCAGGTACACCTACACGAATTCCTGATGTTACAAAAGGGCTTTTATCATCAAAAGGTACAGCGTTTTTATTTAAAGTTATGTGAGCCTTGTCCAATGTTTCCTGCGCTTTTTTGCCAGTGATGTTTTTATTTCTAAGGTCAATCAGCATTAAATGATTGTCGGTTCCGCCGCTTATCAGGTTATAATCTTTTACCACAAAAGCTTTTGCCATAGCCTGTGCATTTAATTGAATTTGTTTTGCATACTCAGTGAATTCTTCGGTTAGTATTTCACCAAAAGCAATGGCTTTGGCAGCTATCACATGCTCAAGCGGCCCGCCCTGCGTACCCGGAAACACAGCCATATCAAGCAAATTACTCATCATCCTTGTTTTGCCTTTCATGTCTTTTAAACCAAAGGGATTTTCAAAATCTTTTTTCATTAAGATGATTCCCCCACGTGGACCACGTAATGTTTTATGTGTGGTGGATGTCACAAAATGGCAATGCTCAAATGGCGAGCTTAATAATCCTTTGGCAATTAATCCGGCAGGATGTGCCATATCGCAATAAACAAATGCACCAATTTCATCAGCCACTTTTCTAATTCTTGCATAATCCCAGTCACGGCTGTAAGCAGAAGCGCCGCAGATTATAAGTTTAGGTTTTTCTGTTCTGGCTTTTTGTTCCAACATTTCGTAATCTATCAATCCCGTTTCTTTTTTTACACCATAAAAATTCGGTTGGTATAACTTACCTGAAAAGTTTACCGGTGAGCCATGGGTTAAATGTCCGCCCATGCTTAGGTCTAGTCCTAAAATTTTATCACCTGGTTGTAAAATAGCCAGCATTAAAGCAGCATTTGCCTGTGCGCCGCTGTGGGGCTGAACGTTTGCGTATTCACAATCAAATATTTTTTTAAGACGGTCAATTGCAAGTTGCTCACTTTCATCTACAAATTCGCAACCGCCATAATATCTTTTACCGGGGTACCCCTCAGCATATTTATTTGTAAGCACTGTGCCCATTGCCTGTATCACCTGTAAAGATGTAAAATTCTCTGAAGCTATTAACTCTATTCCCTGTCTTTGTCTTTCTAATTCCTTATTTATAATATCAAATATTTGAGTATCTCTTTGCATT
>JBKJLG010000127.1:0-6213 GCA_046596995.1 Chitinophagaceae bacterium | reverse complement strand
TGATCAATTGCAATAGCTACAGGCGCAATACCATCTTTGCCCGCAAAGTTTGTGTAACTGGTAACTCCCGTCATCACATGTGCAAATAAAATGTAGAGTACCGTACAAATTGCTAGCGAGCCTAAAATTCCCCACGGCATATCTCGTTTAGGATTTTTAGCTTCCTGTGCAGCAGTACTTACTGCATCAAAACCAATGTAAGCGAAAAATACAATGGCAGCTGCCCTTATAATTCCACTAAAACCAAATTCTCCAAAAGTTCCTGTATTATCAGGTATGTAAGGATTGTAATTGTCATTATTAATATAACTCCATCCTAAAATAATAAATACCAGAACAACCGTAATTTTTAAACCAACTATGATAGAGTTTACAAATGCACTTTCTTTTGTTCCTCTCATCAGCAGTAAGCTCATTAACACAATTATAAAAACTGCGGGTAAATTTATTATCCCACCATCCCATGGACCAACGGTTAACTCAGTTGGCAGGTGAACATTAAAGCCTTCCAAAAATTTTACCAGGTAGCGGCTCCAGCTAATGCCTACAGTTGCGGCACCCACAGCATATTCTAGTACAAGGTCCCAGCCAATTATCCAGGCTATAAATTCGCCCATTGTTGCATAAGAATAAGTATATGCACTTCCGGCAACTGGTATCATAGATGCAAACTCTGCGTAGCATAAGCCAGCAAACAAACATCCTAAAGCTGCGACTACAAAGGAAAGTGTTATGGCGGGCCCGGCATGATTTGCTGCTGCCATACCTGTAATAGAAAATAAGCCTGCGCCAATTATGGCGCCAATGCCTAAGGCAATAAGGCCACCTGCTCCTAACGTTCTCTTTAATGTATGTGTGCCAGTTTCCTGCGCCTCATTCATTAAAGATGCCATTGGTTTTCTTACAAATAAACTCATATAATGTTTTGTTATTAGTGATAAAAAGGAATGGAAAAATAAGCAATTAAATTTTAAATGCTTGTGACAACTAAACTAATTTTATAACATAAGGTAGTAACTCATTTATATATTATATTGCAAAACTAATTTTTAAATGATGGATGTAAAACCTAAGAATAGAAACAGACTTACCATATTTATTTTGATAAGCATGGCAGCAGGTGTTATACTTGGCTACGCTGTACATAAACAGGCTTCGCCAGAAACAATTGCTAAATTTTCTACCAACATAAAATTATTAACAACCATTTTTTTAAGGCTGGTGCAAATGATCATTGCTCCTTTGGTTTTTTCAACATTGGTGGTGGGCATAGCAAAGCTGGGGGATCTTAAAACCGTTGGCCGAATTGGGGGCAAGGCCTTACTGTGGTTTGTTTCTGCATCTTTGATAAGTTTATTATTGGGTATGTTGCTGGTAAACTTTTTTCAGCCGGGTAGTGCAATTGATTTAAGCAATGCAGATACAGCCGGTGCTAAAGATATTATTGGTAAAACTCAGGAATTCTCTATTCAGAAATTTGTTGAGCATGTTTTTCCTAAGAGTGTTTTTGATGCCATGGCAAATAACGAAATATTGCAATTGGTAGTGTTTAGTATATTTTTTGGCGTGGCAGCCACTGCCATTGGAGATTATGCAAAGCCCGTGGTAAAAGCACTCGAAGGAGTATCACATATTATTTTAAAAATGGTAGGCTATGTTATGAACTTTGCACCATTGGGAGTTTTTGGAGCCATCGCCGCAGTAATTGCAACAAAAGGATTAGAAGTTTTTTATTTTTACGGACAGTATCTTCTCTACTTTATAATTGGTATTTTTTTACTTTGGGCTATTTTGCTAGGTGTAGGATTTTTAATTTTAAGGCATAGAGTACCGGCTTTATTAAGAAGAATTGCTCAGCCCCTGTTAATCGCTTTTAGTACCACTAGCAGCGAAGCGGTTTTTCCGAAATTAACTGAAGAACTTGAACGCTTTGGTTGTAAAGATAAAATTGTTGCATTCACATTACCATTGGGTTATAGTTTTAACCTTGATGGAAGTATGATGTACATGACTTTTGCAAGCCTTGCCATTGCACAGGCATACGGTATTCATCTTGATATTGGAACACAGCTTACCATGTTATTAGTGCTTATGCTTACCAGCAAAGGTATTGCGGGTGTGCCGAGGGCTTCGCTGGTTGTGGTTACAGCTACTTGTGCCATGTTTGGTATTCCGCCGGAGGGTATAGCACTTATTTTACCGATAGATCATTTTTGCGATATGTTTAGATCAGCAACCAATGTTCTGGGAAATGCCCTTGCAACATCAGCAGTAAGCAAATGGGAAGGTGCTCTAGAAGATTAAATTAAATTAAAAAAAAGTTGCATGCAGGAAATTTTGGACTTTATAAAAAATCTCACTGATCCAGTGTGGATAAGCAATCATGGCGGTTTGTATATTGTAGTATTGATAATATTTGCAGAAACAGGTTTGTTTGTCGGTTTCTTTTTACCGGGAGATTCACTTTTGTTTATCACAGGAATGATAATAGCTAATTCACTTTCTCCTTTCTCAAATGAAATGATGAATCTTGTTTATTGGATATCTCTCATTTCAGTTGCAGGAATTATTGGTAATATGGTTGGTTACTGGTTTGGCAAAAAATCTGGGCCACTTTTGTTTGAGCGAAAGGATACCTGGCTGTTTAAAAGAAAATACATTGTGCAGGCAAAAGAGTTTTACGATAAAAAAGGTGGCGGAGCAATTGTACTTGCCCGGTTTTTGCCCATTGTAAGAACTTTTGCGCCAATTGTTGCAGGTGTTGTAAAGATGGATTTTAAAAAGTTTGTTTTTTTTAATATCATCGGTTGCATTGCATGGGTGGTAAGTATGATTGTGGCGGGTTATTTATTAGGCAGCAATGTTTGGGTTAAAGAAAACCTGGAATACATTGTTATTGGTTTGATTGTAATTACAACAGCGCCGGTTTTATTTAAGTTGTTTTTATCTAAAAAAAAATCTCCTACGCTGGAAATTGCCAAAGAAATTACTGAAGAAAAACTATCCTCCCATTCAGAATAAAGCAATATGAAAACGAATAATTATGGGATACTCTCATTGCCCGTTATTGTTGCTGCACTTGGATATTTTGTTGACATCTATGATCTTTTACTTTTTACAATTGTAAAAAAATCAAGCATGATGGCAGTTGGTGCTACAGATGTTACACTGCTGGCAGAAAGTACCAAGGTAATAAACTGGCAAATGGCTGGGTTGCTTATTGGTGGCATTTTGTGGGGAGTACTGGGTGATAAAAAAGGTAGACTCTCCGTTTTATTTGGCTCTATCATTTTATATTCTTCCGCAAATTTTATTACAGGTTTCATTCAAACAGTACATCAATATGCTGCCTGTCGCTTTGTTGCAGGTATTGGCCTTGCGGGAGAATTGGGTGCAGGCATTACGCTGGTAAGTGAATTACTTCCTAAACAAAAAAGAGGAATCGGAACCTCACTGGTTGCGGCTATTGGCCTTAGTGGAGCAGTTGCTGCATACTTTACGTATCAATTTACTGATGACTGGAGATTGTGTTACAAAATTGGCGGTGTTTTAGGAATAATGCTTTTGTTTTTACGCATTAGTGTTGTTGAATCCGGTATGTTTAAAACCATAAAAGAAAAAAATATTTCACGGGGAAATTTTTTCATGTTTTTTACAAATGCAAAAAGATTTAAAAAATATATTTTGGCGATACTAATTGGTTTGCCCACCTGGTATGTTATCGGTATTCTGGTAAACCAAAGCGATCGTTTTGGTAAAGCCATGTTCAGCAGTACAACAATAGATTCAGGACGATCAATCATGTTTGCCTACGTTGGTATTTCTCTGGGTGATATTGCAATTGGGTTAGTTAGCCAGTATTTTAAAAGCCGTAAAAAAGCGTTGCTGATATTCTATTTATTATGCATTGCGTGTTTGTTTGTTTTCTTTAGCAGTATTAACAATTCGGACAGCAGCATGTATTTAATTTGTGCCGCACTCGGCTTTAGCACTGGCTTTTGGGCAATATTCATTACCATGGGTGCAGAGCAGTTTGGCACCAACCTTCGTGCAACGGCAGCCACCACTATACCCAATATGGTACGGGGTGCTTTGCCATTAATCAATTTGATGTTTCTTGATCTTTTTCAAAAAAATATGCAATGGTCAATTATAAAAAGCGGCATTGTTACAGGCGTGGTTGTAATGTCAATTACACTTGTTGCCTATTATTTTACAACAGAAACTTTTCATAAAGACCTTGATTATATTGAAGAAGAAAATCCTGTTGCGGCATGAAGTTTCTCATCATAAGATTTTCATCTATTGGTGATATAGTTTTAACAACCCCCGTAATACGCTGCCTGCGTAAAAAATATCCGGAAGCACAAATAGAATATCTCACTAAAAAGCAATTCTCCGGTGTAGTACTATCAAATCCTTATGTAAATAAAATTTATTTATTAAAAGACGATATAAGCGAAACCATTAATGATTTAAAACAACAAAAATTTGATTACGTAATTGATTTGCATAACAACCTGCGAACGCTGCGGATAAAAAAAGCGCTTGGTGTAAAATCTTTTTCGTTAAATAAATTAAATCTGGAAAAATGGATATTGGTAAATCTTAAATTTAATATTCTTCCCAAAAAACATATTGTTGAGCGTTACCTGGAAACCGTTACCAACCTGGGGGTTATTAATGATAATTTAGGTCTTGATTATTTTGTGCCTGAAAAAGAAATTGTAAAACAGGAGGATATTCCGGTTTCTCATTCTCATGGGTACATCGGAATTGTTATGGGGGCAGCGCACAAAACTAAAAAATTACCGCAGCATAAACTAAAAGAGCTCTGCTCAAAAATTGATCACCCTATAATTTTATTAGGGGGAAAAGAGGATTTTATAAATGCTGTAGAAATTGCAGCTGCTGATACGGTAAAAATTTACAATGCCTGTGGCAAGTTTAGCCTAAGCGAATCTGCTGATCTTATAAAGCGGGCAAAGCTTATTATCAGCCATGATACAGGATTAATGCACATAGCATCGGCTTTTAAAAAAAATATTATCTCTGTTTGGGGCAATACTGTTCCCTCGTTTGGTATGTATCCTTATCAAACTAATTATGTTAATGCAGAAGTTAAAAAACTTTGGTGCAGGCCGTGTAGCAAAATTGGGTACAGCAAATGCCCGCTGGGGCATTTTAAATGCATGGAGAAGCAATCAGTTGACGGCATTGTACAACAGGTTAACATCTTTTTAATGAACTAGGTTTTTCCTTTAACTTTTTATTTCAAAACTACTTCTCATTTTTGTACGTAACAGTATCCTTATACTTTCACTATGCACAAAATATTTTTGCTTTTTGCTTTTGCTTCTGTTTCATTAAATTGTTTTTCACAAAAAGTTTTGGTTAATGTTTACATGCATAACTATAAAGCCAAACCTAACAGCGATACCATTTACCATGATACTTCACGCATTTTAACCTGGAAAGATTTTAAAGGCGTGCCGGATAAAAATAATCCCGGTGGTGCTATTACTGCATCCGGATTTGCTTTTAATACAGATATAAAAGTTGAGAATAAAGTTATTTATATCAACGTTGGCGTATTTACTTTTTTTGTTAAATCAGAATCGTGGAAAAAATCCTTCATAATTACCGATTACCACCTGTTGCATGAGCAAAGGCATTTCGATATAACCCGCCTTGGCGCTGATGATTTTATTAAAAAACTGGTTAAAGCAAAATTTACAAAAGACAACTATAACCAGGTTATTACTCAGGTTTTTGATAAAGCCTTTAATGATAACACCTCACTGCAACATCAGTATGACAAGGAAACACGCCACAGTATTAACCGGGAGCAACAGCTTTTATGGAATGATAAGATCGGTAACGAATTAAAAAAACGCTAATTATATATTTACTACAAGCACAGGAATTTTAAGGCCGTGCCGAACAGAATTAATTGTTTCTCCGTAAATAAGATCTTTAATGCCAGAATGCCCGTGTGCGCCTACTACCAGCATATCTGCATTATTTTCTTTTACAATTCTTACTATCTCTTTGGCACGGTCTCTAAAGCCTAAAACGCCTTTGGCCTCAATGTTATCATTGTTTAATTTTTTTACATAAACGTCCATTTGCTCCTGATCTTTTATGCTTTCGTAGTCATCTGTTTCTTTACCCAATAAATTTGCAGAAGCACTTTCAACTATATGAATAAAA
>JBKJLG010000168.1:0-3565 GCA_046596995.1 Chitinophagaceae bacterium | reverse complement strand
CAATGAAAATTATTGACTGGTACATACTTAAAAAATATTTCACCACTTTTATTTTTTGCCTGCTGGCTTTTACCCTAATTGTAGTTGTTGTTGACCTTAGTGAAAAGACAGATGATTTTGCTAAAACAAAATTGTCTTTTACCACCATCATTACACAATATTATTTTGGTTTTTTACCCAAAATAGATGCAATGCTTTTTCCGCTGTTTGTTTTTATTGCTGTTATATTTTTTACCTCAGTAATGGCGAACCGTACAGAAATTATAGCAATTCTGGGTAGCGGTGTTAGCTTTAAAAGGTTCTTAATGCCATATATTTTGGGCGGTACTGTATTGTCTTTATTATTATGGTGGGCTAATCAAAATATGTTGCCAAAGGCCAATGCAAAATGGGCGGCATTTGTATCGCAATATATTGACCCTAATTATGGTGCCTATCAAAATAAATCTTTTTTAAGTAATTATTATTTCCGGCTTGATTCTTTTTCGTACGCTGGCATACGATATTATGATACAACAAGAAAAAATGGTAATAATTTTTTTGTTCAAACATTTCACAACAATAAGCTAACACACAATGTTAGGGCAGAAGCAATAACATGGGATACAACTTTTAATAAATGGCGGCTCGATAAAGTAACAGAGCGTTTTGTTGACGGCATAAAAGAAACTGTAAAGCAGCAGGATAGTTTGCAAATGGCTTATAATTTTAAGCCTAGAGATCTACAGCGGGATGATTATATGAAAGACAAATTATCAACAGCTGACCTTAAGGATTTTATCAAAATTGAAAAAATCCGGGGTTCGGAAAATGTAAACAGTTTAGAGCTGGAAAGGCATACCCGAAATGCCGTTCCGGTGTCCGTTTTAATTCTTACACTAATAGGTGCTATTGTTGCCTCTAAAAAAATAAGGGGCGGCAGCGGTTTCCATCTTGCCATAGGCATAGGCATAAGTTTGTTATACATTTTAGTGGGCAGGTTTGCAGCCGTATTTGCAACCAAGGGTAATTTTAATCCTGCGCTTGCAGCCTGGTTACCCAATATTTTTTTTGGGTTACTTGTATATTACCTATACCGCAGGGCTTCAAAATAATCCCTCGTACTATTCTATTTTTTATTAAGATGAAAAAAAATGAGGAAATATTTTTTTGTTTTTAATCTTAACTTTACGCCGCTTAAATGCTATTAAATAATTTTTTTTATGGGAGTAATTAAGGATAAGTTTAAAGAGAAAGGCGATATAACAGCGGCTGAAGTAAAAGAGATTTTAAAAGAACATGGTAACACTAAAATTGGTGAGGTTACGTTATCGCAGGTTTACCAGGGCATGCGTGGCATGACGGGTTTGGTTACAGAAACTTCACTGCTGGATGCACAGGAAGGAATTCGCTTTAGAGGCTATACCATACCTGAATTGCGGGAAAAACTTCCGAAATCCCCTGGTGGTTCTGAGCCCTTGCCAGAAGGATTATTTTATTTAATGCTTGTGGGTGAATTACCAACCGAAGATGATGTGCAGCACTTAACAAGCGTTTGGCAACGCCGCAGCCATGTACCCAATCATGTTTTTGCAACCATAGAAGCTCTACCCATTACAACCCATCCAATGACTCAGTTTGTTGTTGCCATAATGGCCCTTCAAACCGAAAGTCAGTTTGCTAAAAAATATGCAGCAGGTCTAAATAAAAAAGATTATTGGGAAGCAACTTTTGATGATTCAATGGATTTAATTGCAAGGCTGCCACGGGTAGCATCTTACATCTACAGAAGAAAATATAAGAATGGCGATCATATTCAGCCAAACGGATTATTAGATTGGGCAGGCAATTTTGCACATATGATGGGTTACGAAGATGAGAGCTTTAAAGAACTGATGCGTTTGTATATGACCATTCATGCCGATCATGAAGGTGGAAATGTTTCAGCACACACTACACATCTTGTGGGCTCTGCTTTAAGTGATCCGTATTTAAGTTTTGCTGCCGGCATGAATGGACTGGCTGGTCCATTACATGGGTTGGCAAATCAGGAAGTAATAAAGTGGATTTTTGAAATGCAGAAAGATTTAGGCACTGATCTCCCTGATAAATCACAGATAGAAGAATATGTAAAAAAGACTTTGAGTGAAGGAAAAGTAGTGCCGGGTTATGGACATGCAGTATTACGAAAAACTGATCCACGCTTTACTGCCCAAATGGAATTTGGTAAAAAACATATGCCTGACGATCCGTTGGTGCAAACTGTATGGAATATTTATGAAGCCGTTCCTCCAATATTACAATCGCTGGGTAAAATAAAAAATCCATGGCCAAATGTTGATGCACACAGCGGTGCTTTACTGGTTCATTATGGAATGGAAGAATATGAATTTTATACCGTGTTGTTTGGTGTTTCCAGATCTTTGGGAGTATTGGCAAGCCTTTGTTGGGACAGGGTTTTGGGTTTTCCTTTAGAAAGACCAAAATCAATTACCAATGCACAGGTAAAATTATGGATAGATGGAAAAGATGAAATTTGGGGAGAATAATATATTTTTATCGCCTAAAACTTATTTTTTATGAAAACAACTTATTTACTGGTATTTGTATTAAGCATTGCAATGTTTTCCTGTAAGCCAAAAAATTCTACTAAATCCACTACAACCGATTCCACTAATAAAACTTTAAATCTTCCTGATCTAAATAAGATTGCTCCTAATAATAATAACAGCAGTAATAATAATGGGTCCGGTAGTTGGTCAACAGAATACCGCAGCAAATTTTTAAGTGGCTGCATTAGCAAAGCATCTGAAAGCGCAACGCTTGCTGTAGCTACAAGCTATTGCGAATGTATGACAGTGAAAGTGGAGGCAAAGTATCCAAACGAAACTGAAGTAGAGGCTAAACTTACCAGTGCCGATATTGATAATATGAAAGGTGGCTGCAATACTTCAAATCAAAGCCAAAATAACAATCAGTCCAATAACAGCGTATGGTCATCTCCAGATCAAAAAGAATTTATGGATAATTGTGTGCCGGGTGCAAGTTCATCTCTTGGTCAGGCTAAAGCCAACACTTATTGCGATTGTATGTTGACTAAGATTATGCAGGAATATCCCAATTCTCAAAATGCTGCCAATATGCCTAAAAGCCGCATGACGCAACTGGCAAATGATTGCTTAAAATAATTATGAAGAAAATATTATTATCTGTAGGTCTGCTTAGCCTTATATTTTTATTTACTGCCTGTAGCCCAAAAATGTGGACGGTTGCACAACGTAGTGAATTTTTGCAAACTTGCCGTGCAAAGGCTGAAGGGTTGGGCGAAAGAGCAGAAGAATATTGTAGTTGCCTGCAAAAAAAAGTAGAAGCGAAATATCCAAATATTACAAAAGCAAACCGCATGTCGCAAAAAGAAAAAGAAGCAATGACGGTTGAATGTCTTAAATGATGTAAAAGGATTTTGGGGATTAGCTCTCCCGAATATATCGGGATGGGTAGATTATCCCGATACATTCGGGAAGGTCTGAATTTCGGGTAAAATATTTGGATTGAAATATTGGGGGATTAGCTCAGTTGGCTAGAG
>JBKJLG010000043.1:0-4777 GCA_046596995.1 Chitinophagaceae bacterium | reverse complement strand
TTATCTAATCTTTTTTGCACACTTTGCGCCTGCGCTGCTTTTGATGCCTTTGCTTTAAACCGCTCAACAAATCTTTCCTGCTGCCTAATAAAATCCTGCTGGTTTTCATAAGCCTTTTTTTGCATATCAATCCTCAGTGCTTTTTCCTGCTGATAGTAAGAATAATTGCCTGTGTAGAAATGTAATTGCTGCTGATAGAGTTCAACAATTTTATTAACCATCCTGTCTAAAAAATATCGATCGTGAGATACGATTACTACAGCGCCCTGGTAATGTTGCAAATATTTTTCAAGCCATTCAATTGATGGAAGATCAAGATGATTTGTTGGCTCATCCAAAAGCAAAACATCAGGATGCATTAATATCATCTTGGCCAGCAAAACACGCATTCTCCATCCGCCACTAAACTCTTTGTACGGCCTGCTAAGGTCAGCATTTGCAAAACCCAATCCCTGCAAAATTTCTTCGCTGCGGTGGTGAATGCTGTAACCATCCAGCACTTCAAGCTCATGTAGTTTATCTGCGTAGCGATGGGCAAGGTCTTCATCTGAGCTTTTTTCCAGCTCATGTCCCATCTCTTCAATTTCTTTTTCAAGCTGCAAAATATTTTCAAAAGCACCCAATGCAACCTGATGAATAGAATCATCAGTATCAAAACTTAAAAGGTCCTGATGCAAAAAACCAATAGTGGTTTCACGGCTTTTTTCAACTGTGCCTTTGGCTGGCAAATATTGCCCGGTAAAAACTTTAAGCAAAGTTGATTTGCCTGTTCCATTGTACCCAATCAATCCAATTCTTTCATTGGGTTTTATATGCCAGGTGGCATCTTCTACAATTACCCGTGCACCAAATTCAAACGTAACATTTTGTAATCCTAACAGCATTCAATTTATTTAAGTCCAAAGCACTTCTTTGGAGGCGGCAAAATTACTATGTATTTACGTGAATTGTGCATTAACTGAGTTTAACAGGCAGGTTTTATGATTAACTTTGCATTAAATTGGGAAATGAAAAAATTATTTGGTCTTATTTTTTTTATGGTTTTAATTGTAGGTGCCTGGTTGATTTTTTTTAAGGATAAGAAAACAACAAATGAGCAAAAACCTGAGGCGCTAAAAGTAAGTCTGCATTCTAATGAATTTAATAAAAGTATTTATGCTGTTGTAGCAGGCTACTTATTACTAAAGGATGCATTTGTAGAAAGTGATACAGTTGCAATAAAAATTGAACAACAAAAATTCGCAAGCTTGCTCGACAGCTTAAATCTTAATGATCTTAAAAAGGATACAACAGGCATTTATGAATCTGCGGAGGCGCAGATAGAGGATATGAAAGCAAATACAATTGCGCTGGCAAAAGAAACAAACCTTACAGAGATGCGACAGGGTTTTAGAATGATCTCTGAAAACTTTTATCCTTTTTTAAAAACAATACATTACCAGGGTAACACATTGTTTTTGCAAAGTTGCCCAATGGCTTTTGATGATGATACAGAAGCAAGCTGGATAAGCAATACCGAAGAAATTGTAAATCCTTATTTAGGCAAAAATCATCCGAAATACAAAAGCGGAATGCTGCATTGCGGTGAATTAAAAGATTCAATAAAATAACCGCATATTTTGGCAAGCAAAAAATATTATGTTTTTAAAAAGATCAGCCTTGTTTTAATTTGTAGTTTATACATTGGCGCAGGCATCAATCATTTTTGGCATCCGGGCAGTTATATTTTTCTTATACCCCCATATTTTCCTGACCGAGAATTATTAAATATTGTAAGTGGTGTAGCCGAAATCATCGCCGGAATTTTAATGATAATACCTGCAACAAGAAAATTATCTACATACCTCATTATTGCTTTATTGATAGCATTTATACCAGCGCATATTTACTGGATTCAAAAAAAAGGATGTGTATCAGAATATCTATGTACACCGGAATGGGTAGCATGGATTAGATTAATTCCCTTTCAATTTTTATTAATGTGGTGGGCTTGGAAAACTTATCAGTGGAATAAAAAATAATTTTTTTCTTAAATAGAATTAATTCTTTGGCGTGTATGTAAAGCGTATGGTTCCATTCTTTTCATTGTCAGATGTTATCCTTACTTCGTATCGTTTTTCACCATCCCGAACAATCATTAAAGCGGTATTTGGCGGTATCTCCCCCAGGTTTTCTGCATACATAACCAATTCATTCACTTCTTTATCCTTATCGGCTGTAAGCGTTAATGTTAGCGGCTTTTCA
Organism: Chitinophagaceae bacterium; assembly: GCA_046596995.1. Lineage (GTDB taxonomy): Bacteria > Bacteroidota > Bacteroidia > Chitinophagales > Chitinophagaceae > Ginsengibacter. Next base: position 2,533 of record JBKJLG010000043.1, on the reverse strand, counting down.
GATAACATTTTGTTTGAAAGTACAAGCTTACCGTTAAAAAATACTGAAATAGAATCACCGTCAACAGAGCCATTGTCATAAAAATCCACACTAAAAGTTTGATTGTCTATCTGCAAATATTTTAATACGGAATTCAATCTTTTTTCAAATTTAATTTTGGGCACTATCACCAGTTCATCTCTCTTTACCGGCGGAATATTAGTTTGCCTTTTTACAACTGTATCTGTTTTTGGAGGCACAACTTTTTTTGGAGGCTGATCTTTCTTTACAGTTTCCGGAATAGGTTTTTTTGTGGCATTTTTTTGATTGGCAGGTAAAGTTTTGGAGGTAGTTTTTTGTGAGGGTGAATTATTTATGGGAGGTTTTTTAGTAAGCACCACCGCCTTATTGTTTAAGGGAGTAAATTTTTTCAAAGTTCTTTTTACCAAAGCAGTTTTTCCAAAGCCACAATCTCCATTTTGGTTGGGTGCCGGTTTCCACGCCCCTTGTAATGATTCTGAATCTGTATTTTCTTTAATGTATTTTAAAGTATGTGTCTGAAAGCAATTGCGAATATCAGGGGGCGTATTATATTTTGTACGTTCATATTCTGTTACCGAAACTTCTTTAGTGGCTTTGTTTAAAGTTCCTCTCAATTTGCAAATGGTATAATACCTCTTACCGCCATCCATAAAGTAAGTATAAGAATATCCGGTAACACTTGATCCATTAGTTTCCAACTCCAAAACATAATCAATTTTTTCGCCACCCCATCCAAGCATGCTTGCACTGTTATCTACAAAATTCCCTTTCCACTGTCCATTAAAGTTGATAGAATTTTTTTCAATTTTTGACTGTGAAAAAACCGCCGGTATAAAAAAAAATAAAATAAATAATGTTGTAAAAAATCTCATCATATCTGGATATACAATTATCACAAAAATATAAGTAAATAACACCAAATCATTTTTAATGAATTAGTTCTTTGCCTAATACTTCGTTAAATTTGCAATTCTAAAATAGCACAATATTTTTTTTAAAAGAATAATTGAATGATCAATATAACGTTTCCTGATGGGGCTGTAAGGCAATATGAGCAAGGCTCTTCATCTATGGATGTGGCAAAAAGCATAAGCGAAGGCTTAGCCCGTAAAGTTTTAGCGGCAGATGTAAACGGAGAAGTTTGGGATGCAACACGACCATTACAAAATGATGCGTCCATCAAATTTTTAACCTGGGATGATGAAAAGGCAAAGTCTACTTTCTGGCATTCATCAGCCCATTTAATGGCTGAAGCAATTGAATCAAAATTTCCGGGAGTAAAGTTTTGGGTTGGTCCTCCATTGGAAAAAGGTTTTTATTATGATATTGATCTGGGGGATAATGTTATTGCAGAGGAAGATCTTAAAACACTTGAAGTAAAAATGGCAGAGCTTGCCAAACAAAATAATTTTTATGTAAGAAAAGGAATAGCAAAAGCTGATGCGGTAAAATATTTTGAAGAAAAAGGTGATGAATACAAACTTGATCTGCTTGGCAATTTAACCGATGGTGAAATAACTTTATATACCCAGGGAAATTTTACTGATCTGTGCAGAGGTCCGCACATACCTGCAACTGGCGCCATTAAAGCGATAAAACTTACCTCTATAGCAGGCGCATATTGGAAAGGTGATGAAAAAAATAAAATGCTTACACGCATTTACGGAGTCACTTTTCCAAATCAAAAAGAGCTGGATGAATATTTATTTTTATTAGAAGAAGCTAAAAAAAGAGATCATAGAAAATTAGGAAAGGAACTTGGCATTTACACAATGGATGATGATGTGGGACAGGGATTGGTTTTGTGGATGCCAAATGGAACTGTTATAATTGAAGAACTTGAAAGGCTTGCCAAGGAAACTGAAAAAGCTGCAGGATATAAAAGAGTTGTAACACCACACATAGCTAAAGAAAATCTTTATCTCACAAGCGGACATTTGCCTTATTACAAAGACAGCATGTATCCGCCAATGGAGCTTGAAGGAGTGAAATATTATTTAAGGGCAATGAACTGTCCACATCACCATAAAATTTTTGCGGCTGAACCACATAGTTATAAAGATTTGCCTTTGCGCCTGGCTGAGTACGGAACTTGTTATCGTTATGAACAAAGTGGCGAGTTATTTGGTTTAATGCGGGTGCGTTGCCTGCACATGAATGATGCACATATATATTGTACAAGAGAACAGTTTGCGCAGGAGTTTAGAGCAGTGAATGATTTGTATCTGAAATATTTTAAAATTTTTGGTATTGAGAAATATGTAATGCGCTTATCATTACATGACCCCAAAAAATTGGGTCAAAAATATGTTGATGAACCTGAGCTTTGGATTGAGACGGAAGAAATGGTTAGAAAAGTAATGACAGAGGCTAATATTCCTTTTGTTGAAGTACAGGATGAGGCTGCGTTTTATGGACCCAAAATAGATGTACAGATATATAGTACAATCGGAAAAGAATTTACCCTGGCAACAAACCAGGTTGATTTTGCACAGGGAAGAAGTTTTAAATT
>JBKJLG010000026.1:0-2524 GCA_046596995.1 Chitinophagaceae bacterium | reverse complement strand
ATGGAAGGATCAACATAATTGGTAACGTACGGAAGCTGCGGCACCTTATCAGCCTGAGATGTAAAATCACAATCTGTTATCAATTCATTTGCATTTTTCTTTTTGACCTTTGGTGGTAATTCTACAATTACATTTTCAACCGTGTCTTTTTTAATTTCAAGAATAGCAGGTGTTTTTTGTGCAGCAGGTTTTCTTATATCAGGCAAGGGCACATAATCTCTGTGCCTTACAATATGCTGCGCAAATATTGAAGACGATGTGATTGCGAAAAAAACAAAGGCAAAAATCTTAAGCATTGGGGGCACAGATAAATGTTGATGCAAACCTATAAAATCTTTGCGAAGCCTAATTATATTTTCTTTTGCAGTTAGCTTTTTTTGTTTTTGTTAACCTTCAATATTTTAATTTTAAAGTTGAAAATGATCGCCATAAAATTTTTATGTTTTGTTTTTCTTTTAAGCAGTTTTTCGCTTGCTGCGCAAAAGCCAAAAAAGAATTATGAATACCAGGATACACGAAAAAAGAATGAAGGCTTTGCAAAATTAGCGCCTGTGGTAAAAGACGACCTGGCAACATTTACATTTGCCGGTATTGACCAAAGTGTTGGTAAAGCACAATTGAGAAAAATTTCTTTCTCATCTTTCGGAAATGATTTTATGACTTTTAAAGACGAGGATGTAACAGCGGCGGGAGAAAATATTAATGCCACTATTACTATATTACCTTTTAACCCCGCCGGATATAAACTTGATTACGACGAGCAATATCTTATCAGGATAAATAAAAAACCTTACTATGGTAATTATGGTACTATGCCTAAAACATTTATTAAAAAGGTTAGTGTAATTATAGGAAAGGATACTGTTGCTATACCTCCACTGGCTTATGCAGATCTTTATAATTTAAATTTTACTTATGCTGATAAAGCCACCCAAAGATCTATAAACAGTATTTATGTAAGTAAGGATAAACATCGCATTTATCTCTATCTTTTTTGTAAAGATGCAACCGGCAGTTATGAAGTAACCTGGATAATACAAGATAAAATATACCAGCGCCGTGTTTTGGATTATGGATTTATGTAATTTTTTTTCCTTAAAAAAATTATTGATCCCCAATCTTTTATCTATATAAAATTTTTAGTTTTTTATATGGTATGAACTTTGCCTTCTATGTACAAACAACCAAAGGAGGAACATATCATGAAAAAATTATTCACACTTACACTATTCGGTTTTTTTATTGCATCTGCAATAGCGCAAACTGTAACTATTACTTTTAATGGTAATAATAAAAACAGAAATTACCAGGCTGTGATTGATGACGTTAGCTACTATTCTAACAGTAAAGCTGCTACAAGTTCAAAAGCGCCACAGAAGAAAACTATTTTAAATCTTCAGCCAGGTTCACACAGTATCGAAGTTTACCGTTACAGAAACACAGGAAAGTTTACAAATGGTACCACTGATGCAGTAACCAGCGGAAATGCCATCTATAGTAATGACTTTGAATTAAGAGAAGGATATGATATGCATATTTCTGTTGAGGGAAATGGTAAGGTGATTTTTGCTGAAAAGCTACTTATAAACAAAGTAAGAAATGATGTAAATGTTAGTCCAATTAGTGATGCAATATTTGATGCGCTTTATCAAAACATTGAAAGCAAATCTACAACCATACAAAAAGTAACAGCAGAAAGAAATGCATTTAAAACTATAAATTATTATTTTACTTCAGACCAGGTTGGAGAACTATTGTTGCTTATACCTAATGAATCCTATAAACTTTCATTGGCTAAAACGGCTTACCCAAAAGTTACGGATCCTAATAATTTTACCTCTATATATGATGTGTTTACAACTACGGCAAGCCGGGATGCTATGAATACTTTTATCAGGAATAATCCTAATAATAATAATAGGGGTAACAATAACAATGGAAATAATACTGGGAATAATAATCAAAATAAAACTGCGATGGCCGATTATCAATTTAACCAGTTGCTGCAAACAGTGAATGGTCAGTGGTCGCAAAATGACAAATTAATTTCTGTAAGAAATGCTTTTAATACTTCTGTAGATTATTTCAGCACTTCACAAATAAGACAATTGTTATCTGTTATAAATTCGCAGAGTGACAGACTGATGCTTGCAAAGTTGGCATGGCCCAGGGTATCAGACGCTTCCAATTTTACTTCTTTATATAATTTATTTTATAGCCAGGCAGATAAAGATGATCTTAATAATTTTATTAACGGCACAACACCACAAAAAACCGTAAAAACTGCGATGGCAGATTATCAGTTCAATCAATTATTGCAAACTTTAAACAATCAATATAATCAGTCGGATAAAATAACTTCTGTCCGTAATGCTTTAAACAGTAATTATTTTACGGCTGCTCAGTTACGTTCGATATTAAGTGGAATAACTTACGAAGCGGATAAACTTGCACTTGCTAAAACGGGTTATTTAAAAGTAACAGACGTTGCAAATTTTGGTGTGGTGTTCGATTTATTTACAAC
>JBKJLG010000269.1:0-2929 GCA_046596995.1 Chitinophagaceae bacterium | reverse complement strand
ACAATTCAATGAATTAACCGCAAGCGATGATACAATTGTTGTTGACATGCGCAACCATTATGAGTATGAAGTTGGGCATTTTGAAAATGCAATTGAAGTACCTTCAGATACCTTTCGTGAGCAATTGCCCATGGCGGTAGAAATGCTCCATGATAAAAAAGATAAAAATATTATTATGTATTGCACCGGCGGCATCCGGTGCGAAAAAGCCAGCGCATACATGCTGCACAATGGGTTTAAAAATGTATTTCATTTAGAAGGCGGCATTATCAACTATGCCAACAAAGTGAAGGAAGAAAATCTTGCTAATAAATTTAAAGGAAAGAATTTTGTATTTGATGACAGGCTGGGAGAGAAGGTTGGACAGGAAGTGATAAGCCATTGCCACCAATGTAATGCGCTTTGCGATGAGCATACAAACTGCGCAAACGATGGCTGCCATTTATTATTTATTCAATGTAAAAAATGTGCTGAAAAATATAATGGTTGTTGCAGCGACGAATGCCAGTCAATATTTAATATGCCCGAAGGTGAACAAAAGGAAATACGCAAAGGAAAGATGAACGGGATAATGGTATTTAATAAAGCCAGGGAAAGGTTGCGGCCAGGGCTGAAAGAATAATACTGCTAATATTTAAGTAGGCCTTGAAGGTTTTAAAAACCTTCAAGGTCTTTTAGTGCCAAGAACAAGAATACACTGGATATTTTTTAAAGAATTTCTCTTAACCGGTTTGCAACTCAAAGAGCAAAAATCATTTATTAACTTCTTCTGACTCTCTTTTTTTCTTCCTCTCATCGCGAATTTTTTTTACGCCATATCCTACACCGGCAGCAATCAAAAGACTAAGGCCGCCGTCAATGGGTACAGGGGCTGGCGGCGCTGCGGCTAACACTATAACAGGCAGGCAAATACCACAAAAAAACAGCAAACATGGCAGAAAGAATTTTGTTTTCATAATTAAGTGTAATGTTTAAAAATAAATATAGGATTAAATCTTATACTTTTATTGTTCCTTTCTACTACAGAATTTTTTTATGGATAAAGTATTGAATATAATATTAGCTACTCCTATAAATTATTTAATGATCATCCTGGTTATTTTATTTTATTCGTTTGAGCAGGTATTAGAAACTCCATTTAAATTCAATAAACGTTCTGACCATTTCTTTAATAATTTTCTTTTTCAAATTGTAATTATAGTTGTTACTTTTTTTTTGGCTACAGTACAGATTTTTTCTATGGAACTTATAAACACAAATAATTGGGGCTTATTAAACCAGTTTGATGTTTTACCGATTGGCAAAATTATAATAGGAGTATTGGCTTTTGATTTTGTAAATTATTGGGCTCACAGGTTGTCGCATAAACCTCCTGCACTGTGGAAATTGCATCGGGTTCATCATAGTGATACAACAATGGACACATCAACTTATTTCAGGCATTCAATTAATGATAGCGCAACATTCTAATTTATTTTTTTCCATTGTGGGTGGAAAAAATATTAGGAAAAATATTTATAACACCTAATCTGCATAAAGTACACCACTCCAATAATATTATATATACAGATTCCAACTATGCGGATATTTTCGTTTTCTGGGATAAGATGTTTGGTACTTATAAAAAAGTTCCGATAAGTGACATCAATTATGGCTTACTTGAATTTGAAGAAGAAAAAAAACAATCTTTTTTTGGTATCTGATAAAAAGTCCTTTTATAAAAAAATAAAACTATATATTCTTTCCATGAGTTATACGTTTAAGGTAAAAATTCTTCATTATTTCTAATTAAATCCTAAACAACCTATCCACCAATTCCCCTAAAAATTTTTGCTAAGATTTTTTTTCTTCCGGTTAAGATGCTGCGTTCCCCAATCGCTCATTACGCTCATGATGGGTTGTAGTGTAGCACCGTGTTTAGTTAACGAATATTCAACCCTTGGAGGTATTTCCGCAAATTGCTTTCGTGTGATGATGTCACTTTTTTCGAGCGCTTTTAATTCTTTTATCAGCATACGTGGCGTTATGCCATCTATCTGCCGCTCCAGTTCTTTAAACCGGTATTTATCTTTTTTACACAATTCGTAAATTATGGCAAATTTCCATTTGCCATCCAGTGTGTTCAATGTCTGCCGGAAAGGACATTCTTTGGTTGCTGTGGAAATATTTTTTATATTTTTTTTCATGCTGATATGCTTTGTGAGTAACATTAGTTACTTTTTGTATAGTATAGTACACAACCGTAACTACTTACAAAAGTATAGCAATTCATTATATTTGTCTTCTAATCATTAAAAGTTTATTTTATGTCAAAATGGATAATTGATCCCTCACACTCAGAAGTGCAGTTTAAAGTTAAGCATCTTGTTATATCAACTGTTACAGGTTCGTTTAAAGAATACGAAGGCGAAGTAGAAGCTACAAGCGAAGATTTTACTGATGCAAAGGCCACTTTTTCTGCAACAGTAAATAGTATAGAAACCAATTCGGCGCAAAGAGATGAACATTTAAAATCAGCCGATTTTTTTGATGCTGCCAACCATCCAAAGATCACTTTTGTTTCTACATCGCTTGAAAAAAAATCAAGCTCAGATTATTTGCTAAAGGGTAATCTAACTATAAAAGATAAAACCAAACCTATTGAATTAAATGTAGAATTTGGCGGCATTGCAAAAGATATGTACGGGCAAACAAAAGCAGGTTTTGAAATAACCGGTAAAATTAACCGTCAGGATTTTGGGCTAACCTGGGGTGCATTAACAGAAGCCGGCGGGCTTGTAGTAAGTGATGATGTAAAACTGCTTTTAAACATTCAGCTTACCAAACAGGCATAATTATTTTGCAAAATAAATTATTTAACCTTGAAGATTTAAAACCTTCAGGGTTTTTTTAGTTTATCATTTTTAGTGCATTCAAAATTTTCATTTCT
>JBKJLG010000218.1:0-3439 GCA_046596995.1 Chitinophagaceae bacterium | reverse complement strand
ATTTCATTACAGGACAATGTGTGCTGGATGAAATTATGTGCGATGGCCTGGTATTAAGGGATTTGGCAAATACCGGTTCGACTAAAACTCGAACTTCAGCAAAAAGCATCAAAAGCTGTTATGCTACCTTTATTCCAAAACCTATATGAAATCGGGTGCAAAATAAGGGTTATGCTCTTACTTGCCAAAAGCCTTTTAGATTGCTGTCGGCTGCATTATCCGGGCTTTTAATTTGGGAGAGGCACTTCAAATTGTTCGTATCATGAGTTTATCAATAATCCTCTTTAACTTGTTCAATACCCGTCTTTGCCGTATTTAATTTTTTAATATTCGTAGAATCACTTGTAGTTTGGGATCAAAAATTCTGTGAGCAGTTAGAGAAATATCACGTAGTTTTACTGTAATTATAGAAGCGATATTATCTGGCTAACTTTATATGGCATACAAATTGCCCATTTATGGTGTAATTATAATTATTTGTTAAATTATATTTTGTTACCTTGTAAAATAAAACCAAACTAGCAATTATATGTCTCACCCTATACTAAAAAAACTAGCTCCCCGGTGGATCATTTTTTTATGTGATATTGTCTTAATATCAGGATCGTTTTTTGTTGCTTTTTTACTGGTAAACCGTTTTTCAGTCAGCACTGCTGATCTGATTTCCTTATTGCCTTCTTTTGCAGCCAATTTTATTATCGGGTTAGTTTGTATCCAGATATTTGCTATTTATAAAGGTATCATTCGTTTTTCTGAGATATCTGATATTGCACGGGTTGTTAAATTTGCCCTGCTTCAGTTTATTATCTGGAACATTATATATTTTATTGATAGCAAACATGTGATATCAAACCCGGTTTCGCCCATATTATTCGTGATTAATTTTTTTGCAGTAGTATTTGTACTGTCTGCATTCAGACTCTTAGTAAAAGAAGTGTATGAAATAGCACAGGTAAAGCCCCGACCCGAATACAAAGCGATTATTTTTGGAGCCGGGCAAATGGGGCAGATTACCAGAAAAGTACTTGAACAGGATACAAATTCAAATGCGAGCCTGATGGGATTTATAGATGACAGTTATCATAAAATTGGAAAAAAACTGGGAGGATTACCTATTTACGATGCTTCGGGTGAGGAACTTTCCCGGACATTAAAATCAAAGGGAATAACACATTTATATATTGCTATTAATGATTTACCAGTAGAAAGAAAGATTGCTATCACGGATATATGCGGGCCATTAAAAATAAAAGTGAGTGTTGTGCCTCCTGCCAGTCAGCTATCTGAGGGTTCATTTGAGAAAAAACAAATAAGGGAGATAAATATTGAGGAACTTTTGGAAAGAGATGAGATATTTTTACCCCAATCTTTATTGCAGCATACTTACAGAGATGCTGTTGTATTGGTAACAGGTGCAGCCGGCTCAATAGGCAGTGAAATTTGCCGCCAGCTTTGTAACAATAATGTAGGCAGATTGATTCTTTTAGATCAGTCAGAATCCGGTTTATTTGACCTGCAAAATGAGCTGCTGGAAAAAGTTCATGGCGATATCGTTATCCAGGTAGAAATTACCTCCGTGAGAGACGAGCTGGGCCTGAAAAAAGTATTTTCTGTTAACCGGCCCGATTATGTATTTCATGCAGCTGCCTATAAACATGTTCCTTTAATGGAAATATTTCCATGTGAAGCGATTATGACTAATATTGTTGGCACAAAAAACGTTGCAGACCTTTCGTTATTGTACCAGGTTAAAAAATTCGTTCTTATTTCATCAGATAAAGCCGTAAATCCAACCAATATCATGGGTGCTACCAAGCGAGTGTCGGAATTATATATCCAGTATCTGAGTGATCATGAAAATAATAAAACCCAATTTATAATTACCAGGTTTGGAAATGTATTGGGTTCTGCAGGTTCTGTGGTTCCAACTTTTAAAAAGCAGATAGAGCAGGGTGGTCCTGTCAGCATTACGCATCCGGATATTACCAGGTATTTTATGACCATCCCTGAAGCTTCTAAACTTGTACTGGAAGCCGGAGAAATAGGAAAGAGCGGCGAAATTTTACTTTTTGATATGGGGAAGCCTGTTAAGATAGTTGACCTTGCTAAACGGATGATTCATTTAAAAGGTTTGGAACCATTTATAGACATAGATATCATTTTTACAGAACTCAGGCCCGGAGAAAAAATGTACGAAGAATTATTTACCGATACGGAAGAATTTATTAAAACTAACCACCCAAGAATTTTAAAAGGGGTAAAAAGCAAACCCTGTCACCCGGATCTTATCAATATGCTGCGAGATCTGGAAAAGAATGCTACCGCACATAAAAATGATATTGTTCCCGCTATTTTAAATAGTATTCTTTCAGAATTCAACCCTTATCACTATTTAAAAAATAAAGTAGAAGAACCTGCACTTGTTAATGGTAATAAAGTATCGTTCCGCCGAAGCACATCTTTATCATATAAACCATAATTCTTGTGCCTATTATTTGGAAGTAATTCTCTAATTCGGATAATAAAGTGTATTGCTAATTTTTCGAGCGTACCTGGAAGACTTTATAAGGCTCTTCACCATTTTTTTTACTGGTGCCTGATAAAAACTAATGAATGAGGCAATTATTTATTACAAGCTGTACTTGGACTCATCAGGCATGTTTCATACCATTAAAAAACCCCGGTAGATTAAATCTTACCGGGGTTATGTTTATATGCCCTTATACCAACATTATTTTTTATGCAGAGATAGCATAATTAGTTGAAAGACCAATCTCTTCAACTGCCAGCCTTCTGGTTCCTTTTAGCAACCTGAAATGAGATGGGGTAAAACCAGTGTTCTTTTTAAACTGCAGCGATAAATGAGCAACGCTGCTATAATTCAGTTTATCAGCAATTTCAGTGATAGTCAATTCCCCGTAGGTAATCAATTCTTTAATACGCTCTATTTTTTGAGAGATGATATATTTCTCAATAGTAATGCCTTCCTTGTCGGAAAATAATTTTGCCAGGTAATTGTAATTGTGGTTGAACCTTTCGCCTAAAATGTAAGAGTATTTTGTGTTAATTCTTTCGTCTGTATGGTATACCATCTCTATAATGCTGGCCTTAATTTTTTCAACTAATATGGATGTCTTGTCCTCCATTAATTCAAAACCATATTTGCTAAGCGAATCTTTTAATTTTAAACGCTGATACATTGAGATATTTTCGTTTAATTCGATTTCACCAAGATCAATGGAATCATAACATATTCCCAGATTGGTTAATTCTGCCTGCACAAACAATTTACAGGACTTACTTATCATGTGTTTAATAAATATTTTCATAATGTTAGATTTTAGATTTATCAACTTTAATGTTCACTCTATAATTTTTGCTGTGTGATTATGACTACAACGATAATATTTCTAATACCATGCCATTTTTTTGAAGCACT
>JBKJLG010000203.1:0-6548 GCA_046596995.1 Chitinophagaceae bacterium | reverse complement strand
CAGTTGGGATGAATTTGTAAAAGATAAAAAAACCTTTTGGAGTGGTGTAAGAAACTATGCTGCACGAATACATTTACGGGCAATGAAAAAAGATGATGAGGTTTTGTACTATCACAGCAACGAAGGAATGGAGATTGTTGGTGTAGCAAAAGTTATAAAAGAAGCTTATCAAGATCCTACAACCGATGATGATAAATGGGTAGCAGTTGATCTTAAGCCTTTAAAAAAAATAAATAACACTGTTTCTCTTTTACAAATAAAAGCTGATAAACGCTTAGCAGAAATGGCGCTTGTTCGTTTGGGGAGGTTATCTGTACAGCCTGTTACAGAAAAAGAATGGAAAATTATTATGAAGATGGCAGGAGAAAAATAATTTAGCCTTTTTATATCATGAAAAAACATCTCGTTGTACTCACTGGTGCAGGCATTAGCGCAGAAAGTGGTTTAAAAACGTTTCGGGACAGTGATGGCTTATGGAATGGATACGATGTGTATGAAGTGGCTTCTCCTGCAGGATGGAAAGAAAATCCGGCACTCGTTCTTGATTTTTATAACATGCGCCGTAAAGAGGTTGCAGCCGCAATACCAAATGCTGCACACATCGCAATTGCAAAGCTTGAAAAAAACTTTAATGTTACCATCGTTACCCAAAATATAGACGACCTTCACGAAAGAGCCGGCTCAACAAAAGTTATTCATCTGCATGGCGAAATATTTAAAATGCGGGGAGAAAAAGATGATAGCAAAATTTATGAAATTAGAGGAGATATCAACTTAGGAGAATTAGCAGAAGACGGCACACAGCTTCGTCCGCACATCGTTTGGTTTGATGAGCCTGTACCAAAAATTTTGCAGGCAAAAAAGATAATGACGGAAGCAGATATTTTTGTACTTATCGGAACTTCATTGCAAGTGTACCCGGCTTCCGGTTTAATAAATTATGTGCCCGCTGATGTTACCAAATATATTATTGATAAAAAAATACCGCTTGTTCAAAATGATATTACTGTTCATTTAATTGAAAAACCTGCTACAGAAGGAGTGGAGGAGCTTACAAAAATTTTACTTGGTAACCTGTTAGGTTCTTGAACCTGACAGGTTTTATTCCAGTGTTTCAAAATAACTTGTGTTTTGTATTTCATGAAATTGTAAGTATGCTTCTATTCCACAAAAATATTGCAACACAGTTTTTGCTGCAACCTTTGTTCCGGTAGATATAATTGCTTTGTAAGATGAAAATTTCCAATCTTTAAAATTATTTACATAATGATGATGCATTGGATTTCTGTGTATGTACCAAATAGTCCATGCAAGATGTGCATCATTTTTGATCCTGTTCCTTTTAAAAGGTCGCATAAATAAATTCCCTTTTCTGTTGGTTAAAATATTCAGCCATTTGGTATAAGCATTACAACAATCGCCTATTGCTTTTGAGATCGTTTCTCCGGTAATATTCTCTTTAATTTCTATTAATAAATGAAAGTGGTTTGGCATCAGGCAATAACTCCAGACATCAACTTTTGGCAATAAATATTTTTCAATGCATTTTAAAAAATGCATGTATTGCTTTTCGTTAGCAAATAATACTTCCTTGCCAACTGCTCTGTTACAAATGTGATACATGCTATTGCCTTCTATGGGAAGAGTAAGATCAGCCATAATTTAAAATTTAATTTAAACTTGCAACCTGTCAGGTTCTTGAACCTGACAGGTTAGGTGAAAATTCCTGCTCAATAAATTTTATCCCATTTTGTTCCAATTCAGCAAGTACAGGCTCATAAATTTCTGCACTTACAGGAATATGCAAACCCTTTAATTGTATTTTATGTTGCAAAATTAATTTTGTTGCAATGCCTAATGGCAAACCAACAGTTTTAGACATAGCAGTTCGCAAATTGTCTTCTCCCTTAACCATTAAAGTAGCAGTAATTTTTTGTGCTACACCATCTATTACATATTCCAATTCATGCAACATAATAATCATGTCTTTATCTTGCGGTTGTATAGCCAGTTTATTTTCCAACATACTCTGAAGAATATCTGCAGAGCAGGTAAAATATAAGGGCAAAGGCTGGTTGCTTTGCAAACCGAGATAATTCATCTGCTCGTCAAATTCATTTTTATACGGATCAGTAAGATAAAGCTGCAAATAATTATTCCAGTCTTCGTCATTTTCAGTAAAAGGTGCTGTTTTAACTTTAAACCAGTCTGCAAAAGTTTTGCAATCTTTTATCAACTCATAATCATCGGTAGCTGTTAAACTGATATTCACAAATTTATTCCACCCCCTGCAAAAAGCCGGATGACGCAATGTTGTACGGATGAATGTAGTTGCCTCCTGCAGATTATAAAGCGTTGTATAATCTAATGAATCTCGGTTGGGATACCAGCATAGCGGATATGTATCCGGCAAATTAATAGCGGGGCAACTTTTAAATATATCTTTGTAAGAAATTTTTACAGCAGCATTTTCTTTTCTGTACTCAGCGCCGTCTTTGCCTGCCAGCACTATGTTTCGCGGGTTCCAGGTAATTTTATAATGCCACGGGTTGTTATCACTTTCGGGTGCAATTAAGCCACCGCAATGAGAAATAAATGAAGTTATTTTTCCGCCTTTTTGTTTTATGCCACTTATCATTTGCATTGCACTCATGTGATCAATTCCGGGATCAAGACCCATTTCACACAAGAAGAGCAGACCTTTATTTTCTATCTCATTTTTTAGCGATTTAATATTATCATCTACGTAAGAAGCAGTTAGCAAATTTTTATTATTCGCAACACAATCTTTTGCGATTAAAAAATGCAGCGCAGGCGGCAGCATAGAAATAACAATATCTGCCTGCTGAATTAACCCAATCCTTTCCTCATCATTTTTTACATCAATGGAAACCGCTTTTGCATTTTCAGCATTCCCGGTTTTTAATTTCGCGAGGGCTATATCGGCATCACAAACAAAAACTTCCCAGTTATATTCTGCAGCTTGCTTCACTAAATATTCAATAAGAGAAGTGGCAGATTTACCTGCCCCGAATATCAAAATTCTTTTCATTCAAAATCAATTTAATGCCCGTATCAAAAAACAATAAAAGTAATGCAGATAATATTTACAAAAGTGTGAAATCCTTTATCTGGATAAAATAAAAAAACACGCCTTTTTTGATACCCTAAAAACACCAAAACCCACCGTAAAAAGTTATATTTGCCAGCACATTTAAGTCAGCATAAAAAATATGGAAATTACAGAAGATCAACTCCAAAATGGAGATCCTGAAAGAGGCAGAATTATACCGGTTAATATAGAAGAACAAATGAAATCATCCTATATAGATTATTCTATGAGTGTGATTGTTGGGCGGGCATTACCCGATGTCAGGGATGGCTTAAAACCAGTGCATCGCAGGGTTTTATTTGGCATGAGTGAGTTAGGAAATTACAGCAACAAACCTTATAAAAAAAGTGCACGTATCGTGGGTGATGTAATGGGTAAATATCATCCGCATGGCGATGCTTCCATATACGATACAATGGTGCGTATGGCCCAGGATTGGAGCATGCGTTATACAATGATTGACGGACAAGGGAATTTTGGAAGTCAGGATGGTGATAGCCCAGCAGCTATGCGTTATACAGAGGTTCGCCTGGAAAAGTTTGCTGAAGCAATGCTGGAAGATATTGAAAAAGACACTATTGATTTTCAGCTTAATTATGATGATACCACCAAAGAACCAACCGTTTTACCAACCCGGATTCCGCAACTTTTAGTTAATGGTTCAAGCGGCATTGCCGTAGGTATGGCTACAAGCATGTTGCCACATAACCTTAATGAAGTAGTAGATGGATGTGTTGCCTACATTGATGACAAGGATATTTCGATTGATGATCTTATTAAAATTGTAAAGGCTCCTGATTTCCCGACAGGTGGAATTATTTATGGCTATGAGGGTGTAAAAGCAGGCCTGCACACAGGCAGGGGCAGAGTGGTACTGCGTGGCAGGGTAACTGTTGAAACAGGCAAACTCGGAAGAGAAAAAGTTATCATTACCGAAGTGCCTTACCAGGTAAACAGGGATATGCTTACAGAGAAAATCGGCCACCTGGTAAGTGATAAAGTAATTGAAGGCATTGCTGATGTAAACAATGAAAGTAATAATAAAGAAGGAACAAGAATAGTTGTAGAATTAAAAAAGGATGTAGTTGCCCAGGTGGTTATCAATCATCTTTATAAACATACTGAATTACAAACTTCATTTGGTATAAACAATGTTGCACTTATAAACGGCAGACCAAAAGTGCTGAACATTAAAGATCTTATTAAAGAATTTATTGAGTTCAGGCATGAAGTGGTAAGAAGAAGAACTGAGTTTGAATTACGTAAGGCAAAAGAAAGAGCACATATTTTAGAGGGCTATATTATAGCACTTGATAATCTTGATGCAGTAATTGCTTTGATACGTAAATCATCAACACCGGATATTGCAAAAGAAGGCTTGATGACAAGCTTTGGGATGACGGAAATACAATCGAAAGCAGTGCTGGAAATGCGTTTACAGAGGCTTACCGGCATGGAGATAGATAAGATAAGAGAGGAGCATGCAGAAGTGATGAAATTAATTGCCAGGCTTGAAGAAATTTTAGCAACTGAAGGTTTGCGCTACCAGATTATAAAAGATGAACTGGCAGAAGTGAAACACAAATTTGGTGATGAGAGAAAGACAGAGATAATTTACCTGGAAAATGAAATGCGGATGGAAGATCTGATAGAGGAGGAAGATGTTGTAGTTACCATATCGCATTTAGGATATATAAAAAGAACATCTGCCACGGAATACCGCCAGCAACGCCGCGGCGGCAGGGGAGCCAGGGGAAGCAGCACACGTAATGAAGATTTTATTGAACATTTATTTGTGGCCTCTACCCATCACACCTTATTATTTTTCACAGAGAAAGGAAGATGTTTCTGGCTAAAAGTATATGAAATCACCGAAGGTGATAAACAAAGCAAAGGCAGGGCGATACAAAACCTTATGCAAATACCGGCAGATGATAAAGTAAGAGCCATCATTGATATTAAAAACCTGCAGGATGAGGAATACATAAACACACATTACATTATTTTGTGTACCTGCAAAGGAGTAATAAAGAAAACTTTGCTTAAAGATTTTAGCAGACCAAGACAAAATGGAATTAATGCAATTACCATAAACGAAGGCGATCAACTAATTCATGCTTGCCTTACAGATGGTAACAAAGAAATTATGATGGCTGTAAAAAGCGGACGAGCCATTCATTTTCCTGAATCAAAAGTTCGCCCTACGGGCAGAGGAGCTATTGGTGTTGGAGGAATAGAAGTAGATGCAAAAAATGATGAAGTAGTAGGTATGATATGCGTTAACAATGCTGACCCGTTGACCACTGTATTGGTGGTAAGCCGTAAAGGTTTTGGAAAGCGTACAGCGGTAGATGAATACCGCATAACCAACAGGGGAGGCAAAGGTGTGAAAACCATAAATGTTACCGATAAGACCGGACCATTGATCGGCATTTTAGATGTTACCGAAAAGCAGGATTTGATGATTACGTGTAAATCAGGGGTTACCATCCGCACTTCCATAGCTACAATACGGGAAGCCGGACGGGCAACACAAGGCGTTAAATTAATTAAGTTAGATGATGGAGATGAAATAGCGGCAATTACAAAACTGGAAGAATTGGGGGAGGAAGATTTAATAGAAACAGTTATAGGTGATGATATAACTGTAAAAAATGATATTGATACAACCATTACCGGCGATGCACCATCTAATGCAAATGAAGATATTACTTCAGAAAATAAAGATCCAGAAGAGGATGAAAACAATACATAACATTTAATACAAACAATACCAATATAAACCTTACAAATCAATAATTTAAAAAGAAAATTGAATATGAAAAAAGTAATTTTTGCAGGATTATTTTTAATGGCAACCGGTTGTTTATTTGCGCAGGATCTTAAAAAAGCAAAATCTTATTATGAGAAAAAAGAACTGGATAAAGCAAAAACAGAAGTAGATGCTTTACTGTTAAAAACCCCTAACGATCCGCAGGGCTTATACCTTAAAAGCAAAATTTATGGTGCCCTTGCTTCATCAGAGCAATTTAAAAACCTTGTGACTGACGGAAGATCAGAAGCCTTTGAAGCATTTAAAAAAGCCCTCGCAGTTGATAAAGGCAATATATTATTGTTGGATCTTACAAAGGATCAGTATAAACCAATATTTGATCTTTATACAGGCTATTACGATGCTGGTGTAGCAGCCTTTAATCTCGGCGCATCCGGCAACAAAGCTGAGTTTGCAACTTCTTATAATAATTTTTTAAATGCAGATTATGTAGGCAGATATATTTTTAGCAAGCAATGGGCATTAACTGAAATTGATACCAATTTAGTATTAATAATAGGCAAGTCAGCATTAAATGCCGGAAAAAAAGAGCAGGCAGAATTATATTTTAAAAAACTCGCAGATGCAAAAATTGTAGCAACAAAAGATGATAATGAAAGTTTT
>JBKJLG010000175.1:0-5744 GCA_046596995.1 Chitinophagaceae bacterium | reverse complement strand
CTCTTGCCTGGTTCATCATTATTTTGGTAAAAGAAATACCAAAACAGATTGGCATAAAAGAAATTCCTTTCTTATAGATATTGTTTTCATTATTGAATTTTTCTATTTCGTTTTTTAATTTATCTACTTCATATAATTCCAAACATTTATCCCAACATTCATTTGCTTCGCTAACAGCTTTTTGTCCGTACGGAAATTCATCGCCGGTTTTTAAAAGATTTTTTTCCTGAATTTCTGCCGCAGTAATCCCTAATTCTTCTGCTGCTTTTGCAATGGCAGATTCAATTACAAACATTCCCTGAGGTCCGCCAAAACCTCTGAAAGCTGTATTGGGCGGTAAGTTGGTTCTGCAACTGTAAGCGGTTGCTGTTACATTGGGCACAAAATAGGAGTTGGTGCAATGAAATAAAGTACGCTCTAAAACTGCAGGAGAAAGATCTGCGGCAGCACCCGCATTTTGATAAAAAGTTGCCTGGTAACAAATTATTTTTAAATCTTTATTTAAACCAATTTTAAAATCAGATGAATAAGGATTTCGCTTGCCTGTCATCCGCATATCTTCAATACGATGCAAGCAATACTTTACAGGTTTTTTTAAATGATATGTAGCGAGTGCACATAAAATTGCCCATGCGGTTGCCTGGTCTTCTTTGCCTCCAAACCCCCCACCAAGTCTTGTTACATCTACTTCTAATTTATGCATTGGGATATTTAAAACGTCTGCCATGTGGCGTTGTACGGCTGTAGGCCCTTGTGTGGAAGAATACACTTTGATACAACCATGTTCTAATGGCAAAGTGTAAGCGCCCTGTGTTTCAATATATAAATGTTCCTGTCCGTTTGTTTCTGCAATGCCCTCAAAAATATGTTCACATTTATCCCAGGCATTTTCGGTATCCCCTAATTTAAAAATTCTTGGAGGCACAATCAATTCTCCTTTTTCTTTTGCTTCCCTTGGGTCAGTAATTATTGGTAGTGGATCAATTTTTATTTTTATTTTTTTTACTGCCGACTGAGCAATTTCTACAGAAGTGGCAACAACAAAAGCAACCGGCATACCATTAAAGTGTACATGATTTTCTGCCAGCAATGGTTCATCGGGCACAATGCCGCCTATCTGGTTTCTGCCGGGAATATCTTTATGAGTAAATATTCTTACAACACCTTCTGTTTTTTCTGCTTCTGAAAGATTAAGAAGTGAAATTTTTCCATGAGCAATCGGTGAGCCGAACGCAGCGCCAAAGAGCGTTCCTTGTTGTAATGGAATATCATCAAGGTAAACAGATTCGCCTCTGGTATGTGTTATGGAATCAATGTTTTGCATTTTTAGTTTTGGCTAAAGCCGGGTTTAGGTTTTTTCTAATCCACGGCCTGAAGGTCGTGGCAAATTTTAAAATTGTAAAATGTTTTTTATCATTTTTTTACTCTTAAAAAATGAATCTATTTTTCAGTAATATCCTAATTCGCAATCGTTATAATTGCCACGACCTTCAGGTCGTGGATAAATAAATCAAAGAATATTGGCTTTAGCCAAAATCACTTTTTCTATTGAAGGGAAAAGGGTTATAAAATGTGCTTTTATCAATTGGCTTAATAATAATCGCTTATAATCTTCTGAACCTCTTGCATCGCTTATCGGAGTTATTTCTAATTGGGCAATTTCAATTGCATCTTCAATTAATTTTTCTGATAATTCTTTACCACTTAAAAATGATGAAGTGTTTTTTAAGAACAAAGGAATGGGTCCTACACCTCCGGCAGAAAGTGAAGTAGTTTCTATAAAATTATTTTCTATTGAAATATTTATTGCTGAATTTACGCTGGCAATATCAAGATGTGTTCTTTTGCTAACCTTTTCAAAATTGAAATAATTATTTTTTTTGGGTAATTCAAACCATATCTTTTCAATAAATTCTTCTGATTTTTTGTCGAGGTCTTTATAGCCTTTATATAATTTTCTTAATGCTAATTCTCTCGTTTTCTTTCCATCACTTAAAATCAATTGTGCATCCAATGCCAAAAAGAAAATAGTAAGATCACCAATGGGAGAAGCATTAATAAAATTACCGGCAATGGTTGCCATATTCCTTATTGGTGTGGAAGAAACCAATTTTATAAAACGGAATATTTCAGGAAAATTATTGTGAAAAATTGATGATTCTATCAGATTAGTTACCGTTGCAGAGGCGCCAATAAAACATTTTTTTCCCTCCTGGTAAATGCCATTCATTTCTTCTTTATCAAACAAAAAATTTATATCTGCCTCCACCATTACTTCATGCTGCTGAACATACAAGTCAGTGCCTCCTCCTAAAAATTTCCCCTGCTTTTTTTCTTTTGCATCAACATCTGTTTGTTGATGTAGCTCAATCAATCTCTTTTTAATTGTTGTAAAGTATTGCGGTAATAATTTTTTTAAGGTTGCATATAAAACAGGGTCTTCATCTTTTCTTTCAGATAAATTTTCTACCACTTTTGCTGCTGCCCTTTCTATAGACTTATAACCTGTACACCGGCAAATATTTCCATCAATTGATGCAATTGCATTTTTATACGTTGCATCATTTTTACTTAAACAAAAACCGGCAAGCGATACAACAAAGCCGGGTGTACAAAAGCCGCATTGGGTAGCGCCCTCATCTCTCATTGCTTTTTGTATCGGGTTTAAATCACCCATATTGGTGCCTTCTACAGTAACTACATGCTTGCCTGCAGCATTGCCCAGTGGTGTTAAGCATGAGGTAACCGAACGGTATGTAAGTTCACCGTTTTTTATTTCTCCCAGCAAAACAGTACATGCCCCGCAATCTCCTTCGCGGCAGCCAATTTTTGTGCCCATCAGGTTTTTGTGATAACGGATAAAATCAAGCAATAATTCGCCTGGCGGCAGATCAGTTGCTACATCGTTTTGATTTAAAATAAATTTTATCAAAATAATTTTTACTTTATTGCACTAAAGTTACTATAATTAATAAATGAAACAGGAAGCCATCGCCCCTTTTGAAAAGCAATTGTATTACCGCCTTATTGCTTTGTGGGTGTTATGCGAAGGTGTGTTGGGTGGTATAATGCATAGTTTTAAAATTCCATTTACTGGCATAATTGTTAGCGGCGGGGCTGTTATTTGCATTTGCCTTATTGCTTACTATGTACCCATTAAAGGTGCGGTTTTAAAAGCCACCATAATTGTAGCTATTTTTAAAATGATGCTGAGTCCGCATACACCACCAACTGCATACATCGCCGTTTTTTTTCAGGGAATGATGGGGCAAATACTTTTTTTTAATCTGCGGTTTTTCCGGCTGTCATGTATTCTGCTGGCTGTGCTTGCAATGGTAGAATCTGCCCTACAGCGCATAATTGTGCTTACGGTTTTATATGGAAATGATCTTTGGAATGCCGTGAATGAATTTATAAAAAAAGTTACCAGTGCCCCGGTAGTTACCAATTACACCTTAATTGTGGCAACAGCGTATGTGGTAATGCATGCTTTTGCAGGTTTGCTTGTTGGCGTATTTGCCGGAAGCATTGTGTGGCAATCAAAATCGTGGAGCATTTTACATCAGGAATATTTAATACCATTTAATGAGCAAGTTTTAAATGAAAATTTACTAGCGGACCGGAAAAAGAAAAAAAAGAAAATAAAATATATTTTGATCTTTATCTGGATATTTTTGGTAGCTCTTTTTGTTCAATCCTATTTTAATATTGGCAAGCCGTATCTTCCTTCACAAATTCCTTTACAAATTTTTTTGCGTTCGTTCCTAATCATATTAACATGGTATTTTTTACTTAGGCCGGTGTTATCTTACTTCATTAAAAAATGGCTAACCACGCAAAAGGCAAAATCGAAAAATGAAATTCAGCAGGTACTTTTATTGTTGCCTTCTGCCCGCTACATTTTTAATAAAAGCTGGCAGCTTTCCAGTACGCAAAAAGGGGTAAAACGGTTATCAGTATTTTTTAAAATTTTATTACTAAACACATTGCACAATCCTAACAAGCTGCCTTATTATTAACTTTTTTAAAACTATTTGTGACGTAATTTCCAAAAATATTTTCAAAATCATCTTCATGAAATGTTTTTTATCTTTTTTAATACTACTAATAAGTTTTGCGAATTGTATAGCCCAAGACAGTTTAAATTTTACAAAAACTGAAATTATTTATGGCAGAAAAGATGGTATGGCATTAACTATGCTTATGCTGCAGCCTAAAGAAAATCGCAATAGCAAAGCCATCATAAGTGTAGTAAGCGGCAATTGGGTTTCCAGTTATGCAAATGCAGCAAACTTCGTTAACCGTTCAAAAATTTACATAGATAATGGGTATACCGTTTTTGCTGTTATACATGGTTCACAACCAAGATATACTATTCCTGATGCGATAAGTGATATTAAAAGAGCAGTTCGATTTATAAGATATAATTCTAAAGAATACAACATCGATCCTTTACATATTGGTATTACAGGATCATCTTCAGGAGGGCATTTATCCCTGATGACGGCGCTTTCAGACGATAAAATAGACTCGGTTAATAAAGATCCGGTAAACCGGGTATCAGCAAAAGTTCAGGCCGTTGCTGTATTTTTTCCTCCAACTGATTTTTTAAACTGGGGGCAGACTAATGCAGACCTGACAAAAGCAAAAGCTGCTATAACGCTTGCCAGGGTTGTATCTGCGTTTGAATATAAAGAATGGAATGATACTACACAGACATATAAAATAATTATTGACCCTGAAAAAATATTACAAATTGCAAAGAAAACCTCGCCTATATATTCGGTGTCACCCGATGATCCGCCAGTTATAATTATCCATGGAGATGCTGACAGAACAGTACCGCTTCAACAAACTGAAACAATAATCCAAAAACTAAAAGATGCCAACGTTCCAAATCAATTTATCATTAAAAAAGGTGGCGGACTGGATGGCAAAAAATGGAAATAGAACAAAAGGATTTTGTTGACTGGTTTGATAAATATTTAAAATAATAACTAAAATAAAAGAACATGAAAACGCTTCTCGCATTTACAATAATTTTATTTACCTCATTTAATGCCATTGCACAAACCGATACAGCAAAGGTTGAGCAATATGCTGAAATTGTAGCCACACCACGACTGTTGAGCAATAAAGTAACCATAGATATTGATTACGGAGAGGAAAGAAGTATTTGGAGAGATAACCGTTTGAAAGAAGATAACGGCAAATTGAAAAAATTTAATACAACTATTGATGCATTGAATTACATGGGCAAAGATGGATGGAAGCTGGTAAATGCTTTTCCCGTTTTGATCGGTACATCACAGGTATATCATTATGTATTTAAAAAGTCTTTTTCAAAAGCAGAGGTTGCCCAATAGCAAATTATCATTCATAGGGCTATTAAAAATGGATGAATTTTTTAAGACTTTGCAGGAATATTTTAAAGTGCCTCGAAATTATCTTAAGCTATTATAGAGCGTATTGTTCGTCGTACTGACTGATATGAATCAATTCTTAGCTTATTTTTACAAAAAATATGGAGAATAAATTATATATCCCGCCACCATCCAGTTTTGCTGGATTAGGATTAACAGCATATTTAAGAAAAGACTACGACTCGGCTATAGAATATTTAACCATAGCTATAAATACTGAAAGTATGATTGGGTTTTCCCATTTTTATCGTCGTAAGCATTAGCACGATAAAAATGGGAAAACCCAATCATACTTTCAGTATTTATAGCTATGGTTAAATA
>JBKJLG010000158.1:0-2920 GCA_046596995.1 Chitinophagaceae bacterium | reverse complement strand
CAATTATCAGTTTCTCATTGGTAATTATTCTTGCCTCATCCCACAAGCCTGCATCAATAAAAGATTGTAATAATTTGGCGCCCCCTTCAATCAACACACTTTGAATTTGCAGTTTGTGTAAGGCATTAAATATCCCGGATAAAATATTTTCTTCTTCTATTTTATAATAAATAAGGTCCCCATCTTCTGCACTTTTCTCTTTATTAAAGATGATCGTATTAACTTCTTTATTAAATATTTTTAAATACGATGGCAAACGAAGATTCATATCCATTATCAACCTGATGGGATCATTTCCTTTCCATAACCGGGTTGTAAGCGATGGATCATCCTGTAGAGCAGTATTTGTTCCAATTAAGATGGCAGCTTCTTCGCTTCTCCATTTGTGTGCCATGCGGTTACTATATTCATTGCTTATTAAAACCCTTTCACCCTCGGTTCCTATTTTTCCATTAACACTTTCAGCCCATTTTATAATTATGTACGGTCTTTGTTGTTGGTGGTAAGTAAAAAAGCGTTTATTCAATTTAATACATTCATTTTCCAAAACTCCTGAGATCACTTCCACGCCTGCATCGTGCAATTTTTTTATTCCTCTTCCATTTACTTCTTTATATACATCTTTACAACCAATTACCACTTTTGGTATTTTATGGTTGATGATCAAATCTGTGCAGGGTGGTGTTTTACCAAAATGATCGCATGGCTCAAGCGAAACATATAAAGTGCTTTCTTTAATAAGATTTTTTTCGGAATTTTTTACATAATTAAGGCAATTAACTTCTGCATGGGCTTCCCCAAATTTTTGATGATATCCTTCCGCAATTATTTTTTCTTTATGTACCAAAAGTGCTCCTACCATTGGGTTTGGCGCAACATTTCCGGCACCAAGGTGTGCCAGTTTAAGGCAGCGTTGCATATATAATTCATCTTTATCCACTTTTCAAAAGTAACAAAAGCAAAAAATAGTAAGTTTACTTAAACAAACAGGCTTTATGAAGATTTCAGAAATAACCCGGCATTTGGAAACATTGGCGCCTGTAAGTTTTCAGGAGAGCTATGATAATGCGGGACTTATTATCGGTAATGCCGATGAGAAATGTACAGGAATTATTGTTGCGTTGGATGCCATTGAAACCGTGATTGATGAAGCCATACAACAAAAATGTAATCTTGTTGTGGCCCATCATCCTATTATTTTTAAAGGCTTAAAAAAACTGAATGGCAACAATTATGTTGAACGCACAATACTAAAAGCAATAAAAAATGATATTGCCATTTATGCTATACACACCAATCTAGATAATATAAAGCAGGGTGTAAATAACAAAATTGCAGAAAAGATTGGATTGAAAAAGTTAGAGATATTACAGCCGAAAGAAAATATCTTAAAGAAATTAATAACATTTTCCCCCATTGATAAAGCGGAAGAATTGCGGAAAGTATTATTCAGTGCCGGTGCCGGGCATTTAGGAAAATATAGTGAATGCAGTTTTAATACCGAAGGCACCGGTACCTTCAAACCTCTGGAAGGGGCCAGCCCCAATACAGGTGAAATTGGAAAGCGCAATGAAGGCAAAGAAGCAAAAATTGAAGTTATTTTCCCCGGTTATCTTGAGCAAAAAATACTTATGGCAATGATTGAAGCCCATCCTTATGAGGAAGTGGCTTATGATATTATTTCTCTGGGCAACTCTCTTTCTGATGTTGGAAGTGGCTTAATTGGCGAGCTGGAAAATGCGGTGGATGAAGCGGCATTTTTGAAAAACCTCAAATCTGCTTTTGGTCTTACAACTATCAGACATACCTCATTATCAAGCCGTAAAGTACAAAAGGTAGCTGTTTGTGGTGGGGCTGGCAGCTTTCTAATTCCTGCTGCTTTGCAGCATAAGGCTGATGCTTATATTACTTCGGATATAAAATATCATGAATTTTTTGATGCCGAACACATGCTTTTGGCTGATATTGGACATTATGAAAGTGAACAGTTTACCATTGACCTTTTATATGAGAATTTAACGGAAAGTTTTCCTAACTTTGCCGTCCGAAAAACGGCAGTGAATACCAATCCCGTTAATTATTATTTATAAGATTGACTCCGTAAAAACAAAAACTCATTTTTAGAAATATGGCTACTACAAAAGATTACTCGGTTGAAGAAAAATTAGCATCCGTTATAAAGCTTCAAAAAGTGGATAGTAAACTTGATAATTTGCAGGTTTTAAAAGGAGAACTGCCTATTGAGGTTAGCGATCTTGAAGACGAAATTGAAGGTTTACATGCCCGCCAAAACCGTATTGAAGAAGAAATAAACGGTATGCAGCAATTTATTGAGCAAAAAAAAACCATTATTAAAGATTCTGGCGATCTGGTTAAAAAATACGAAAAGCAAAGTGATAACGTAAAAAATAACCGTGAGTTTGAAGCCATTAATAAGGAAATGGAAATGCAGACTTTGGAAGTAAAGCTTGCAGAGAAGCATATAAAAGATGCAACCGAAGAGATAGCTGAAAAAGCCAAGCAGCTGGAAGTAGCAAAAAAAGCAGTTTCCACAAAAGAAACTAATTTAAAAGGTAAAAAAGGTGAGCTTGAAAAGATAATTGCAGAAACAGATAAAGAGGAAAAGCAATACAATAAATTGGGTGCAGCGGCAAGGGAGCATATAGATGA
This sequence comes from Chitinophagaceae bacterium, assembly GCA_046596995.1. Taxonomy (GTDB): domain Bacteria; phylum Bacteroidota; class Bacteroidia; order Chitinophagales; family Chitinophagaceae; genus Ginsengibacter. The sequence continues at coordinate 250 of JBKJLG010000158.1, read as the reverse complement.
AAGATTAATGATAAGCTACGACCGCATCCGGAAGAATTACCGTAACGGACTTGCAGTTGTGCCTGTTGAGAGAGACGCTTGTGGCGGTTGTTTTAATGCTATTCCGCCACAAAAACAAAGCGAGATTAAGCAGCGCAAAAAAATTATTGTTTGTGAGAATTGTGGTAGAATTTTAGTGGATGATGAATTGAATGCTGCTGTAGAAGTAAAATAAGTTATACGTAATAAGTAATAAGTTTTAAACCGTCTG
>JBKJLG010000060.1:0-5644 GCA_046596995.1 Chitinophagaceae bacterium | reverse complement strand
AGAAATAATGAAAGTTGCTTTTAAAGTTAAAAAAGAAAGTTTGCCGGTAATTGTAATGGGAGACCTTAATGATGTGGCGTGGAGCCATGTTACCGAACTTTTTAGAAAAACAAGTGGTTTGCTCGATCCCCGCCGTGGCCGTGGTTTTTACAGTACATTTTCTGCTAATAATTGGCTCTTAAGGTTTCCGCTCGACTATGTTTTTTGCTCCGCAGATTTTGGTCTTATTAAAATGAAAAAGCTAAAGCACAATGGTTCTGATCACTTTCCTATGTTCAGCCATTTTATATTTAACGATGCCTTAAAAAATGTGCAGCAAAAACCAGTAGCTGATAGTAATGAGATTGAAGAAGCAAAAGAAAAAGCTATCCAACCAACTTAGTTCCTCAGGTTATATAATTTACAGAAATACTTAACAGATGGCTAAACCTTTTATCTTTTAAACAAATGAGGTATTGTATTTGTGTTGCCTTATTAAAAAAAAATTATGGATAGTATTAACCAACAACAAACTGAAGAAAATTTTAAAGATCTGTATGCAGCAGATGCAATAAAAAAAATTAAAGAACTTACTGATAAATCTCCCTCCTGCTTTTTTTGTACTGATATTGAAACCGGTAAATCATTTTCTACCCGGCCAATGAGTGTGCAACAGGTTGATGAGCAAGGTAACCTTTGGTTTATGAGTGCTAATGACAGCCACAAAAATGCGGAAATTGAAAATGATTTTGCAGTGCAGCTTTTGTTCCAGGGCTCAAGTTATTCTGATTTTATGTCCCTTTATGGCAGTGCAAGTATTACAGAAAACAAAGCAAAGATAAAAGAGTTGTGGAAGCCAATTATGAAAACATGGTTTACTGAAGGCATTGATGACCCAAGAATTTCTGTAATAAAAGTTACACCGGAAGAAGGCTATTACTGGGATACCAAACACAATATGGCAATTGGTTTATTAAAAAGAATTACAGGTGCCATCATTGGCAAAACAATGGATGATTCTATTGAAGGAAATCTTACTATATAATTGCAGATGACCTTTAAACAAAAAGTACATGCCATTTTTATAAAGATTATTGAGGAGAAAATTTTTTTATTGCAAAAAGTAATGGCAGATCTTAATGAGAGTGCTGCCAATGAAACAAAAAGCACTGCCGGTGACAAGCATGAAACTGCGCTGGCAATGCTGCAGATTGAGCAGGCAAATATTGCCGCACAATTGCAGGAAGCAAAAAATAAAAAAGCTTCGTTGGAAAAGATCAATCCCTTATTATCCGCCTTTGTAATTTTAAATGGAAGCCTTATTAAAACTGACAAAGGATATTTATTTATAAGCACCGCTTTAGGCAAAGCCACTGTTGATGGCAATATTGTTACAGCGCTTTCTGCTCAATCGCCGTTAGGTGCAAAACTGATGGGCTTAAAAATTAATGCCATTGCCGAAATAAATAATACCAAATATGTAATAGAAAGCATAGAATAATTTTTAGCTTTTAGTTGTGTTTCCTCTTCTAATATACATATACAAAATATGTAGCTTCGCTGCCCAGTAATTAAACTTAATAATGTTTTTAAAAATACTCACCGTGTCGGGCTTGGCCAGTTTTGAAATTTATGCAGCCATTCCTGCTGGTTTTGCATTTGGTTTATCCCCCTGGATAATTTTTTTTGCAAGCGTAACCGGCGGACTTGGCGGTGTTTTTGTAGCTGCCTTTTTAGGCGACAGCATTAGAAAATTCTTTTACCGCAACAAACCACCTAAAGAAAAAAATACTACAAGCCTTATTTACCGTATCTGGAATAAATATGGAATAATAGGATTGGGTTTTTTAGGAACGTTAACCGTAGGTGCCCCGGTAAGCTTAGCCGTAGGCCTAAGCTTTGCAGCGCCTTTACAAAAATTAATAACCTGGTGTTGTATTGGTGTAATTACCCGGTGTATTTTGTTTACATTAATAGGGCACTATGGTATGCAATTGTTTTAACTCAGTTTTCTTGTATAACATACTAAAGCAAAACTGCAATTTGATGTACCGAAATACAGCCAGGGTTTTACCAAAGAATGTAGAGTAGAGTTTACAGCAAAGGCTTTTTAGGAGGAAGTGCAAAGGCTTTTGCCTCATGCTCAAAATGACCTTTGTGAGAGCCATCACAAAAAGGTTTGTTGGCCGAAAGTCCGCATCGGCAAATGGAAACAATTTCTCTCCCGGCAAGATCATAAAAGTTTCCTTCCTTATCTGCTATTTCAAAATCGCCTTCTACTTTAAGGGAGCCGTTATTTAATACTGTAATTTTTGTGGAAGCCATCTTTTTTTCTCAAAAATAATTAATATAAACCCCGCAACCAGATAATTTTATTTTAGTGCTGCACCCTGCAAAACAAATTCAAGTCCATCTACCAACGACCCATCTTTGCTGGGTACGATATTAAAAGATAATTTACCCGAATTGGTCATGCTTAATTTATTTAATTGTGGTGCGTCAATCTCAGCAGTATATGCCCCGGGAGAAAGTCCTATAAAATTAAAATAGCCATCTGTTTCGCTAAGCAATTTTGTAACGAGTTTTCCCTCGCTGCTATAAATATTTATAATTATGCGGCCCAAACCATTGCGTCCTTTATCATTTTTAAAATATACCGTTCCCGAAATTTCGCCCACTACAGATACAGGCACTTCAATTAATTTAAAGTGATTGGGTTCTATGGCAATATTCATCACCGGCTTTTTTATTTGCCAGGCAATATTATCAAAACTGTTTTTATCAAGCTCAACATAATAATTTGTGTAAGCTTCCAACCCTGTAACTGTTACAGTACTGTCTTTTTTATTACGCAATAATATTCCACCATTTACTTTTACTTTTAGGCCATTAACCCGTGGCTCGCCGTCGTCTCTTTTGCCATTGCAGTTAATATCTAAAAAAGGAAGAATAAGCAAGCCGCCTTTACCAATATTGGTTTGACTATTTGTGATAAAAGAATGTGATTTATCGTTGTACATCAGGCTGCCACGGGCAGTTTGTACACTTGAAGTTATGTCCCCTCTTTTGGTTACAGAAACAGATGTTTGCGCAAATGAAAAATTATACCGTAACCCTAATGTGACAGACCTTGATTTATACACAAGGTTTTCTTCGTAGGCAAAGTTTAAAAACCCTTTGTTAAAAAGATTTTTTTCCGCTTCAAATTTAAGCATGGTTAATTTATTCTGCTTATGCTCATATTGTATTTGCGGAGTAACACGTATGCCTTTTACAACCCTGAAATTGGCTGAAAGATTGCTATAAAATAATTTATGTGCAGGATCAGAATACGCAACTGATGTAGTAAGATTTGTGTTGATGCCTGCAATAATTGACGAAAGCAAAATTTCGCCGGTTGTATATTTCATATTGGTAACCGTAAGCTCATTATAACTAAAGCGTGTGTAGGCAACAAATTTTTTACGGCGAAAGGGTAATGATAAAACTGCCTTTTTTTCTTCTAAATAATTATTGATTGATTTGCCTGAGCGAATGGCGGTTTGCCCTGGTTGATATTTGGTGTAGTTAAGCTCCATTTGAAAATTAGAGGGTAAACGGTAATTTAAAATCCCTTTTGTTCTTACCTTGTAAGCATGCTCGCCGCTTATGAGTAAAGCTGAGCCCAGCCTTACAGTTCCATTTATAAAAGGCATTGTTTTACCGGTTGATACTGATGACATATATTCCATTCCACCACCAACGGTAATGCGTTTGTTAAGCCCATAATTAAAACTTGCACGGGTAAAGCGGCTCTTAAAATCATCATCTACAACACCAGCAGAAACGGTGTATTCAAATTCTTTTTGCGGCAAAAAGTTAAAGGGAATATTAATATTTTCTTCTTTAGTTCTTTCTTCTCCCCAGGGGCCATAAAAGCGCAGCTTTATTATTGAGCTACCGTAAACCAGGGGCACTTCAAAAGTAAAAAACCCTGATGCATCTGCTTTTACATAATTTATCAATACATTATTTACGTACAACTCCACCGTCCAACCCGGCTCAGTTTTATTGCTGAGGCGATATGTACCAAACGAACGGCGGTATGTGGTGGGTGCATTTGTAAATTGAATGCCGGTTATTGCTCCGTAAATTGATGCGGTGGACTGCGTTATAATGTTGCCTGCAGTTATTTGCTTTACCAGCGAACTTTTATTATTTACAAACCGCCAGCGGTATAATTGCGACTTAGTATCAAAAGGCTGACCGGCTACGTAATTTAAATAAATATTGGTTTCTCCGCCGGCAATAATTGCCCCTACATTAAGATGTAACCTTGTGTTTTCAAAAGCAAGGCCCTTTTGCTGAATGTTTACTATTGACCAATCTGCCATGCCCAGGTTAAACATCGGGAATTTTAGTTTTAAGGTTGTATCTGCTCTCTTCTCTCCTTTTAGTTGCGTTATGTTGCGGTGCATTTGCTCCAGCTTCATTTCTTTAATGGCAGGCAGCTCAAGCTTTGTATTTAAAACAACTGATAAACTTCTGAAACTAAAAACACAATCAAGCCCGAATACACTGCCAAAATAATTTGACTTTAAGTATAAATTTGATTCAGTTCGCACAAGCTCGCCACGCTTTATTTCAAATATTTTATTTTGAAAAGAAATATTGCTTTTTATACCGTCAATTAAATAAGGTGATGGGGGATCAATAAAAAAACCATATGTAGAATCCATATTTGCAGAAACGGTGTGCTTTATTTTTAAAAATTCGAAAATTTCTTTGATTGGCAGATAAACATTTTGCTCATAAATCAATGCAGGAATTTCTATACTACCAATTCGGGGAACAGTAAGTGTAATAGCAATCTCTTCGTATTGATCAGCAGATTGTGCATAGGCGGCCGATGGAAATAAAAGTAAAATAAATAAGGCGATACCTGTACATTTTTTAAGGGCACATTTCAATAACAGGTATGGTTTTATTTTGGTCACTTGGGATGTTGGATATAATTGAATTTTAAAATGCTTTTTTATTCCTGATTGAACGTTATATATATTGTGCCTGTATAGCTGCCCGGCGGTGATGCTACCAAACTGCCAACAGTTAATGTACCTCCGATATTTACCTGCGTACGCTGTGGCGGTGCCACCAAATTACTAAACGGAGATGCAGGTGATGAACTACCAATACTCAGCATCATTGTTCCGCCGTTGCTACCAACCAATGTTACATCAGGTCCGTTAAGTAGCGAAATCACTGTTCCCGGAGGACCTTCTATTTCGAAAATTGCATTAAAATAGGTGAACCCTAAATTAAGGGCAATCACATCTCCTGTTACGGTTCTTGATCCGTCTGCACCAATAATTACAGTGCCGCCGGCATTGCCATGAGAAAAAGCCCCGAAAGATAAATTTTGTGTTGTGTAAACATACAATCCGCCAGGGTCGCCGGGCAAACTATCTAATGGGGTTTGTGCATACGCAAATAAAGATGACATGCTTATCAGCACAGCCATTATTATTTTTATGCAACACTTTTTTATCATTACGGTATTATTATTATTTGTTTAAAAGCAGTTGAATTATTTTTTAGTTACAGATGATAAGTACCTGAAGGTAATACATTTGTTATCATTATGGTTTTTTTACCTGTACATCCATTGTGATTTATTGTTTTTGTA
>JBKJLG010000355.1:0-3921 GCA_046596995.1 Chitinophagaceae bacterium | reverse complement strand
GCTACATATAAGCCTTTAATATTTGTTTGTTGCGATTTGTTGGTTAAGGCAAGACTGTTTTTACCCAACCTGCAACCTAAGCTTTCTACCAGATCACATTGTACATCATACCCATTGCTAAAAAATAAAGCTTCAACAACATGCTTTTCTCCATTTTTTAAAATAACATTTTTTAATTTCCCCTTCTTACCTTCAAAAGAATGAACCGGATCGGTAATCAGCGAAATGTTTTTTCTTTTTAAAATATCTTTATCAGCCTGGCGCAATATTTTTTTACCATCAGTAAATAAAGTAATGGAATTACTCCATCGTGTAAGTGTAAGCGCTAATTCTAACCCGCCCTTTGTTTTTGAATACACAGCCAATTTTTTATCAGCCACTTCCCAACCATCGCAATACGGGCAGTGAAACATTGATATGCCATACAACGCTTTAGCACCCTGTATTTCAGGCATCTTGTCAACTAATCCGGTTGCTAAAATTAATTTTCTGGAGTGATAGATCTTTTTGTCTGCATCTGTAATAGTAAAATGGCTTTTACTTTTTTTATGTGCATTATTTACCGCCATATATTTTATAGCAACTCCATATTTTTTAATTTCTTTTCTTGCAATGTTTAAAAAATTAACAGGTTTAATATCATCTCTGGTGAGATAATTATGCATACCATGCGAGTGTAAGTTGCGTTGCTTACCATGATCGAATAATAATACTTTACGCCGGCATCTTCCCAATACTACAGCCGCATTAAGACCTGCAGGTCCGCCACCAATTATAATTACATCATATAATTCCATCTGTAAAATTTATGCTGGTGTAAATATAAATTGATTATGGTATTTCGGGGTTTTACCATTTATAATATAACTTAAATCGGTAAGGCTTTGTATGTATCTTTATTTCATCAAAATTTATTCGCTTATGCAGGTGTTAAGTATTGAAAATATCTCTAAAAGGTACGGCCCCGTTCAGGCTTTAAAAAATGTAAGTTTCACAGTTCCACAGGGTTCGGTGTTTGGTATTTTAGGCCCAAACGGAAGTGGTAAAACAACTTTACTCGGCATTGTTATGGATGTTTTAAAAGCCAACTCCGGCACATTTACTTTTATGGGCCATGTGCCTGATGAAAAACAGCGCCAAAAAGTAGGAACGCTTTTAGAAACGCCCAATTTTTATCATTATTTATCCGGAGAAAAAAACCTTGAAATAGCCGCCGCCATTAAGGGACAGGGGAAAGAAGATATACCCCGTGTGCTTGAAATTGTAAACCTTACACAAAGAAAAGATTCAAAGTTCAGTACTTATTCGTTGGGTATGAAACAGCGTTTGGCAATTGCATCGTGCCTGTTGGGCAACCCTGAAATTATGGTATTTGATGAGCCCACCAATGGTCTTGACCCAGTGGGTATTGCAGAGATACGTGAGTTGATAAAAAAATTACATACACAGGGCAAAACAATAATTATGGCCAGCCATCTTTTAGATGAAGTGGAAAAAGTTTGTACCCATGTGGCTATTTTAAAAAAAGGTGAACTACTTACAACAGGCGATGTAAATGAAATTTTAGCCAATGAAGATATTGTGGAAGTTGGCGCTGCTGATAATGATAAATTATTTGAGGTATTAAAAGGGTTGAACAATTATAGTAAAGCAAACAGGGACAATAATCTTATTCAATTATTTTACTCTGTTGGCACAAGCAATATGGGGGCGATAAATAAATATTGTTTTGATAATGGAGTTACTTTAAATCATCTTCAGTTAAAGAAGAAAAGCCTTGAAACCAAATTTTTTGAATTAACCAATAACTGATCATCATGCTCAACTTATTAAAAATTGAATGGCTTAAAATAAAAGGCTATAAAACTTTTTGGATACTTACCACACTTTTTTTGGTAAGTATTGTAGGGGTAAATTATTTTGTATATAACATAAAGCAGGCTACAGCGGGCACCAATGCACAGGCTAATGCCCTGATCGGATCGCCATTTAGTTTCCCTAATGTATGGCATACGGTAACTTACTTATCCAGCTTTTTATTGTTCATTCCGGGGTTGATGCTTATCACTTCTATCACTAATGAATACACTTATAAAACGCATCGGCAAAATATTATTGACGGATGGAGCCGTCTGCAGTTTATACATGTAAAAATTGCGATGGTGGTTATAATTTCTGTATTATCAACCTTGTTTGTTTTTCTTACAGCATGTTTGTACGGTTCAATTTCGGGCAGCAGTTTTAGTTTTGAGAAGGTTGAATTTATAGGATATTATTTTATTCAGGCATTCTCATATTCAATGCTGGCGTTGCTATTAGGCGTATTTATAAAAAGGTCAGGGCTTTCAATCGGCATCTTTTTTTTATATGCTTTTATTATAGAAAATTTTTTAGGTGCAGCTTTAAACCACATGGGCGGTAGTTTGAAAAGCGCAAACGGACTGGGCGATTATCTGCCGCTTAATACAACTGATAATTTAATTCCCTTTCCTTTTTTTAGAAATATAGTGCAGTTTGGTACGCAGCCTTCGTTGTATTTATTACTGGGCATTAGTGCTGTTTATCTGGTTGTGTATTATGTTTTATCTGTAAGAAAATTTAAGACACAGGATCTATGATCTTTTTTCTTTCGCTGCCGATCAATTGAGACAGCGCCGCATCAATAGAAGGATATAGAAATGTAAAGCCGGCGCTTCTTATTTTTTCATCACTTACGGTTGTGCTTTTTAATATCTCAATGCTTCTTTGCCCCAATACAAATTTTAAAATAAACTGTGGTACGTAAACAGGTATGTAAAATTTTTTGCGCATCAGGTCTGCCAGTTTAAGGGTAAGCGTTTTATTGGTTACCGGCTGCGGTGCAGCAGCATTAAAGCTTCCGCTAATATTATTTTCAATTGCATAGATGAACATCCGGCAAATATCATCAATGTGTATCCAGCTTATCATTTGTTTTCCGCTGCCTAAAATTGCAGCAATACCAAATTGCAAAGATTTTTTAAATTCTGCCAATGCTCCGCCATCATTACTTAAAACAATTCCCAGCCTCAGCTTTACTAACCGCTTGTTTAGCTGTGTAACCGGCTCTATACTTTCTTCCCAAAGGCGGCAGGTTTCGCCTAAAAAATTCTTATCTGCAGCTTCTGTTTCTATAAAAGGCTTTACAGGTTTTTTATCTTTGCCATACCAGCCAAGGGCAGATGCGGAAACAACAGTTTTTACATTGTTTTCAGTTTCTTTTAGTCCTTTTATTAGCAACTCACTGCTTTTTATCCTGCTATCTGTAATTTCTTTTTTATATTTTTCAGTCCAGCGTTTTTCCATAACACCTGCTCCTGCTAGGTGTATAATATGGTCGGCCTCAGCAATTGCTGCTGCATCAATTTGCTGTTTTTCTACATCCCATAAAGCATACTTTATCTGGCTGTTTTGTTCATATTTTTTGGGGTTGCGGCTTAGTATTATCACTTTATAACCTTTAGCTGTTAATTGCGCTGTTAAATTTTTTCCAATGAGCCCTGTTCCGCCGGTTATAAGTACTGTAGCCATAGTTTTTTATGTAAATTGTATTATTATAAAATATTTTTTTAGAAAGATATTTGTGTTAAAAATAAATTAATTCAATAGCAAGTTATGAAATGTATAAGGTTGATATTTTTACTGTTGATAATAATTCCTTCATTAGTTTTTTCTCAAACCATTACTTACTCTAAGCCCGACAGAGATGATTCACGTTCTGTAGAGTTTGAAATCATAGGAAAAGTGAGCGGCAATTTTTTAATCTATAAAAACATACGCAACCGTTATGATATCTCCGTTTTTGATAATGAAATGAAAGTAAAGGAAAAGGTTGGTCTGGATTTTATGACAGATAAAACTTTGAATGTTGATTTTATTGCCTTTCCCGATTTTGCCTGGCTT
>JBKJLG010000241.1:0-2801 GCA_046596995.1 Chitinophagaceae bacterium | reverse complement strand
CCTTTAAGAAACCCTATTTAATAACAACCCAAAAAAATTTCTATTTTTTATGGCTGTAAAAATGAGATTGCAACGACATGGTTCTAAAAAAAGACCATTTTACTTTATAGTAGTTGCAGACGGACGTAGCCCCCGTGATGGAAAATTCATCCAAAAGTTAGGCTCATACAATCCTTTAACAATACCTGCTACCATACAGATTGACAGGCAAAAAGCACTTGACTGGCTGCACAAAGGTGCACAACCAACTGATACGGTACGCAGAATATTAAGTTTTAAAGGTGTACTCTTCCTTAAGCATTTATTGCGTGGTGTAAGCCTTGGCTTATTTGATGAAGCCACTGCAATGGAAAAATTTACAAAATGGAGTGGTGAGCACGAGCAGGAATTTGCAAAGCGCCAGGAAAGCCATAAAAAGGCAAGACCAAAAGGCACACAGCCTTTTATAAAAAGAGAAGCTCCTAAAAAAGTAGAAGAAGCTCCCGAGCCTTCAGAAGTAGCTGCAGAAACTAATGCAACGCCTGAGGTAGTAGCTAAAACTGAGGAATAAATCTTTACCATAACTATTTACTTAGAAGTCCCGGTTTTGTGCCGGGACTTTTTTTATAATTATTTGTATCGCAAAGACCACTAAGAATCTTTGTGAACATTGCGTTACTTTGTTTTCTTTGCGATACTTATTATGGATAATTATTTTAAAATAGGCAAACTGGTAGCAACTTACGGCTTAAAGGGAGAAATAATTCTGCAGCACAGTCTGGGTAAAAAAACTGCCTTAAAGGGATTAGAAACATTTTTTATTGAAGAAAAAAAAGACAGTTTTCTGCCTTACTTTTTACAAACTGCTAAAATAAAAAGTGAAACGGAAACGTATGTAAAGCTTGAGCAGGTGGAAACAAAAGAGGCTGCACATAAATTAATACAAAAAGAAATCTGGCTGCTGGAAGATGATTTTAAAAAATTCGCAGATAAATCTGCGCCTATTTCATTATTAGGTTTTAGTATGATAAATGAAGAGGAGGATCTGGGAGAGATACTTGAAATCATAGAGCAGCCTCACCAGGTTTTGTGTAAAATATTGATAGAAGGCAAAGAAGCTTTAATACCTATACACGAAGAATTTTTAGATAAAATAGATAAAAAAAATAAGATGGTTTTTGTTACGCTACCCGATGGTTTGCTTGAAATATATCGGGAAGGGTAATGTTTGTAATACCTATCTCACAGGCTCGTAATGTAAAATAATAATGCCTGTTGTGCTGGATGTGGCTTTCATCAGGGTTAATTTTTTATTACCTGTTAGTGTATCAAAAATTCTTAAGCCATTATTTATTGCAACGGGATTTATAAAAAGATGATATTCATCTATAAGGTCGTGTTTAATTAGAGAGGCAACAAAGCTTGCACCACCATACACCATAATATCTTTTCCTTCTTTATTTTTTAAATGTTTAATTGTTTCAATATCATTTTGTAAGGTTGTATTTTCCCAGAGCGAATTTTTCAGGGTTTTTGAGAAAACGATTTTTTTGGTATCAGTAAATATTTTACCGGCAGCATGTTCAGCATGTGCCGTATCTGTAGCTACATTCTTCCAGTAAGGAATAAAGCCTTCTGCCAATTTTCTTCCTAAAACAATTGTATCCATTGATCCGGTTAATTCAATTACATAATTTGTAATTACATCGTCCCAGTTAAAAAGCATCCAATCCAATTCGCCGTTAATGCCTGCTACAAACCCATCTACAGAAACCTGCATTTGCAAATTTAATTTTCTCATAATGATTTATTTTACCCAAAAAATTTTATGTGCTTACCTCTCCTCTGAGGCTTTTTCCAGATCTACAATTATGATTTTTTTCATCTGCATCATTGCCTGCATTACCCTTCCTGCTTTTGCAGGATCATTAATTAACTGGCCTAATTGTTTTGGAACTATTTGCCATGATAAACCAAATTTATCTTTTAGCCATCCGCACCGGCTTTCCTGCCCGCCATCTGCTGTAAGTTTATTCCAGTAATAATCAACTTCTGCCTGATCGTTGCAGCTAACCACAAAAGAAATCGCTTCCGTAAATTTAAAAATAGGTCCGCCGTTAAGTGCAGTAAAAACTTGCCCTGCTAATTTAAAACCAACAGTCATTACGGTTCCATTTGCAAGCCCCATTGCTTTTGCACTTTCCCCTTCATAATGAGATTTAGAAGTTATTACTGAATCTTCAAATAGTGAAGTGTATAAGTTTACCGCCTCTTCAGCGTTCTTATCAAACCAAAGAAAGGGTGTTATTTTTTGGCTGGTTGAAATTTTTGTTTCCATAATTGTAATTAATTTTTTTCTGATAATTCTTTTATTTTCTGCAACCCTGCCGGAAATGTTTTTTGCATAAAGTCTTTAAACTCTTCTACCACATCCATTTCTACAGTAAGTTTTGTAACGCCATTATCTTCCTTTAAAAAATAATTTTCCAATGCGCCGGCCCAGCTTTTTACTTTGTCACTTGTAGTATCTTCAACATTATCCTTCACTTCTCCTAAATGTTTAAAACTCATAAACTCATTAGGTTTTTTGCTTTCAATTTTACTCACCATTCCCGATCCCTTTCCATCAAGAAAAAGCACTTTGCTTCCTTCATTCCAGTCTGTAATAGCTTTTGAGCCTTCGCAAAAAACACTTGTCCATTGCGTATAAGTTTCCTCATCCCAAAGAGTGCTCCATACTTTGTGTTTTGGTGCATTAATGTCTGTTGAAAAATGTAGTTTTTCCATGATTTAGTTTTTAATTATTATCAATAAAATTCATT
>JBKJLG010000061.1:0-4351 GCA_046596995.1 Chitinophagaceae bacterium | reverse complement strand
GCATCACCTGGTGCATTTCTTTAATAGCTTCATCTTTTGCACCTTTAATTATTTTAATATAACAGCTCTTTACGGTATCCATTTTCTTATCAGATATTTCCAACGCTTTGGAAAGGTTGATATCGGCTAAATCATTATTCTTCATTTTCAATTTAAAAAGGCGACCCAGTTCATAATAACCGCTATAACTGTTTGGATAATATTTGAGATATGTTTGAAAATCTTCCACTGCTCCTTTATAATCTCCGGCATTGTCTTTATGTGAAGCCCTAAGCCAAAACAGGCTGGCAGTGGAGGAAGAATCATTTTTGTATAAACCCATTGCTGTATTGCTTTTGGTAATGGCTAAAGGATAATTTTTTTTATACCCGTATAATATTGAGAGGTGCCAATGATTCATTCCGTCTTCGGGATCCGCTTCCACCGCTTTGTTAAGATCAGAAAGTGCGCTTTCATAATCCAATATGTTCCATTCCATCATGGAACGATCAAGATAAATATCTGATTTTATTTTTTTGTCTGTTTCAAGTGTAATGGCATTTTCATATTCTGCTTTGGCTTTATCATAGTTTTTCATTGCCTGGTAAATATCTCCACGGGTACGGTATGCCTTTGCCATATTGGGATCTATCTGAATGGATTTATTAATGGCGGACAGTGCATCATTATACATTTTCAAGGATTTATGCGTTAGAGCCTTGTTCCGGTACAAATTGGCAAGGTCATTATTTTTGACCGATTTGCCGCTGGTGGTTATTATTTCAATAGCCTTATCATAATCGGTTAAAGCTTCTTCGTATTTATACTTCTGGATTTTGTAATACCCTCTTTGCCAGTAGGGAGAATAATTATTGGGATTGTAAGTTATTGCTCTAGCATATAATGAATAAGCGGCTTCGTAATTACCCAGCTCGCCCTGGCAATTGCCCCGTTCTCCATACAAGGTGGAAAGAGTCTCTTTGTCTGAAAACCGGTCTATAGCTTTAATATAGTCACCTTCCGCATCTTTGTATTTTCGCAGGTCATAATAGCATATACCCCGGTTCCAATATGCATATCCGGCTTTTGTATAATTATAAGACAGGGCTGCATTAAAATCCTCGATGGCATCATTATAGCGGTTCTTTTCCTGTTTGCAGCGTGCCCGGTAATAATAAATGGCTGCTTTTTCTTCATTATCATTGCCATATGCATCACTGTAATAAGTAAGGGCGGTATTCAGATCCTCCAGAGTTGCATCATAGTCCTTTAACTCATAGCGGCAATAGGCACGAATAATATAAGCCCGTGCATTTATCTTTTTATTTATTGATTGAGTGGAAAGTTCGATACCTTTTTGGTAATTTTTATTCATCCGTTCTTTATCTGCCTGGTTGTTCAGATCATCAAACTCCTGGGCTAAAACAGTCAGGGAAAATAACAGGACAGAAAAAAGACTTAAGAATAGTTGGCGTAGCATTTTTAATATTTTAGGCTTAAAATGTATATGATGCAAATGATAAACTCTGTATAAAGATGTCATACCAAGAAACCAACCTTTCCAATTGTTGGTGTTTCATAAGCCTTGTGTATTAGCGGGACTAACAGCAGTAATCCTCATTCTTTGCCTGTCTTAAATTTCCACTGATAGTTATTAATGGCTGTACTGCAAAATCATATGCAGGAACATCAAGATTGGCAAAGGAAATATTTAAATTTTAATAAAGTGCCTGTGCAAATGCATATTACTGCTTGTTTTTAAAAATCTCATCTACCAATTTTTGTGCAGATGTTTTTACAAATTTTTCAACTTCCGACTGGGATATCAATCGTGTGTCAGAATAGCTAACGTTGCCTTGTACCAGAAAAGGGGATGAGCAAGCATTTGCTTCACTTACATTTATACTGTAATTACACGGGTAATCGGTACATGGTGTATAATTATAAGTAAACGATCCGATAAAATCATTTTCTTTCACTTTGATAAGCCTGAATTCTAATTTCAATCCGTAAATATTGAAATAATTATTACAACTCATTCTGTTTTCTACATCGCTTTTCTTCCTTTTTTGGGAATAATACAAAAAAGAATTTAATGGGTATTTTACATATTGAATGCTGCTTAGTTCTAGTATCAGATCGGTTTCGGTCAATTCTTTAATTCTTGAATAATCATTGACACTTTTATCACCCAAAACTTTTTCAAACAACGCTCTGTCTCTTACGGTAAAGCCTCCTTTTAAGAGTTCCTTTTCTATAACATTATAAACATTTATATCATTAAGATTGTTGGTACCATCATTGTTTTTTGCAGTTTTTAAGTTCCTATCTTCTTCCAGCACTTGCCTGCTAGCATTAGGTACTCTTAATACAATTGTTGGATTAGTTGCATTTTTTAAAAACTCAAGTTTGCCTGAATTTTTTACTGTTTCATCTTTTTCAGGACTGAGTTTAAATACGCCATCATATCTGACATCCGCAACTACACGTTTACTGGATGAACTTGCAACAGCAAAAAATAAAAAAATTAAAGCGCCAGAGACTGCAACTAATGTTTGATTAACTTTTTTCATGAGTGTAACTTTTTAAAATGAAATGAACAGAATAAAAAACAGATATGATTAGGGCATATGTAAGAATGTCAAACCAATCGAATGTGCCATTAATAATTCTAAAGTATTGCATTGCTTCAGAAATGAAGGGTACCGCCAATATCAGCATTTTTCCCGCAACGCTCACATAGTTCAATTCTAACAGTGCAAATGCAATAAAGCAAAGTGAGATGCACCAGGTAATATCAGAGAAGTAACTAGTAAAAAAGTATTTTAGAAAATTATTTTTTATGTCATAAGATGTTATATGAATACCTGTAACTTTCAATAATATAATATCAGGTTGAAACAGCAGATAATTAAGAACACCTGCTAATAAACTTAAAAGTGCAATTGCAAATATTAATGGATATCTAAATGATAATTTCATAAAAATTATTTTTTTTATCAAAAAATCCATTATTTATACAGCCACATGAATATCTTTTAAGTTTCATGTGCACGAACATTTCCGTTTACAAATTTTCCCTGGCGTGAAGCCCGTAATTCAAATGGGATCTTAATAACACTGTCTGCTTGAGTATGAATAACACCTTTGGGCACGAGCAGCAGCATCAGCATCGGCTCTTGTAGTATAGCAACGACCATCGCAGCTAAGGAGATATCCCCTGCCACATCCGGTAGCCGGGCAACATCCCATTTGTGTACCGCAACCAGTGCTGGTGCTTGTGGTTGTGGTTTTTTCCTTTTCGCAACCTGTATAAGATGATGCAAAGAATGTGATGATGAACAGCCCTAATCCTAATCCGATTGGAGCTGTAAACTTTAGAAATGTTGATTTCATAATATGTATTTTAGTTTTTTGAAACAATTTGTTGCTTATCATATTTTATAAATGTTGCAGGCGATGGCAATTCAGATTGTATAATAACTTTTATCGTATCATGCTCAATATAAAATGCTGTAGGAAAAATATCAGTTAATTTATTCATGGAGCTATGTGGCAGATCTACAATATGGAAATCAGGATGAAAATTATTTATAAAGGAAAGCTTATCACTGTTTTCGCCCATTGCCAGCGTGAATACACTATCAACTGTATTGGTGTTTTTATACTCCCGTAAATTTTCTATCGAATTCCAGCAGTGGGAACAGGTATAGGTAAAACAAAAAATTAAATATGTACTGTCAGCTGAGGTTTTAATATATTTTGAAAGCTCTGTATCTTTTATATTTTTATTTTGAAATCTGTGTTTTGCTGTATCAGGCTGTAAAAAAAACGGAGTGGTAAAACTGAAACCGGCAACAAATATGGCAGGATACATAACGATTTGAACTATGTATTTCTTCCAGTTATTTCCTATTTCAGCGTTTTGTTTAGGATACTTTAGAAAAATAAATAAAGACATAAGCATTAAAATAAAATTGCGCATAAAAGGTAAAATCGGCGAACTGCCAGTATACTTTAAAGTGCCAAAACATCCGCAATCATTTATTCCATGCGTAAAATGTGCATAGGCGAACGAAATTGTAAAAATCAATAAGAGAATAAAAGCAACCAGCGAATAAAACCTTGGTTTAATTAAGAGTATTAAAGCTATTCCTGTTAATATTTCTGCTAAAGCAATTAAAGGAGCAAGTATCATTAGATATCCTAAACCATATTGGTAAATAAGATCACTGAATGCAGCTGTATCAATTGCTTTTCCAAGTCCGGAAATAAGAAAAAATAAGCCCGTTATTACTGCATAAATATTTAAAACTTTTTTGTCAAACATATTATGTTTTAAAATTTAAAAATCTAAAACAGCTACCTTCCA
>JBKJLG010000029.1:0-7188 GCA_046596995.1 Chitinophagaceae bacterium | reverse complement strand
CATTGAAAATACCCGTGTTGAGCAAAGAACTGATTTTGAAAAATTAGTGATGGAAGTTAACACAGATGGTACTATCAATCCTGAAGAAGCTGTAAAGCAGGCTTCAAGAATTCTTATTCAGCATTTGATGATCATTACTGATGAGAACATCACTTTTGATACAAGAGAAGATAAGAAAGAAGACCTTGTTGACGAACAAACTTTACAGTTAAGAAAAACATTGAAAACTCCTCTGGAAGATCTTGATCTTTCTGTAAGAGCCTTCAATTGCTTAAAAGCTGCTAAAATAAATTCATTAAGTGAACTTGTTCAATACGAGCAGGAAGATCTTATGAAGTTTAGAAATTTCGGACAAAAATCTTTGAGTGAAATTGAGCAGGTGTTAAACGAAAGAGGTTTGGGTTTTGGAATGGATCTTAGTAAGATTAAAATTGATGAAGATTAAAAACCCTCTAAATCTCCCTGAAGGGAGACTTTGGAAGTTTATTCATAATTCGCTCTGTAATTCCTGACCCGGTACAGAGTTTAAAACAAAAAAGTCATGCGTCACGGAGATAAAAATAATAATTTAAGCAGAACAGCCAGCCACAGAAAAGCTTTATTAAGCAATCTTGCCTGTCAACTTTTTCAATACAAAAAAATAGTTACTACATTGGCTAAAGCTAAGGCTCTACGCCCTTACGTAGAACCATTAATTACAAAAGCTAAAGAAAACACTACACATCAGCGTAGAATTGTTTTTAGTTACTTACAAGATAAAGAAGCAATTAAAGAATTGTTTGATGTTATCAGTCCAAAGGTTGCTGGCCGCCCCGGTGGTTACACCCGTGTTATTAAATTAGGTAAAAGAACTGGTGATAATGCTGAATTAGGCATGATAGAACTGGTTGATTACAACGAAATTTACGGTAACGGAGTTGGTAACCAGGAAGAAGCAACAGCTAAAAAAACACGCCGTGCAGGACGAACTAAAAAAGCTGCCGCAACAACTGAAACAGCTCCTGCAGCAGCAGTTGAAGAAACTAAACCTGTGGAAGATACCTCTACAGTAGAAGCTGCACCATTAGAAGCACCTGCTTCTCCTGAAGAGCCGCTTAAATAAAATTATCAGAACCCTGATTTGGGTGGATTAATAAGATTAAAAAATTAATTAGACTTTAGAGTTGTGAAACTTTAAGGTCTTTTTTTTAATCTGAACCATGATACAAAACCTTTTGTGAACCGGGGATGATGATAATTGCTTTTCTTTGCAAAACTTTTTGATATAACATGATAGCACCTGAACTTAATAAACCGGCAATACTAATTTTAGCAGACGGAAACGTTTTTTACGGTAAAGCCTTTGGTAAAATCGGCACTACCACGGGGGAGTTGTGCTTTAATACTGGCATGACAGGCTACCAGGAAGTTTTTACTGACCCCAGCTATTATGGCCAAATTGTTATAATGAACAATGTACACATTGGTAATTATGGGGTAAAAAATGAAGATGTTGAAAGCACAGGCGTAAAAGTAAAAGGTGTAATAGGCAAATCGCTGGAAGATCAGTATTCCAGGTTTCAGGCTAACAATTCGCTGCAACAATATTTTGAAGAACAAAATATTGTTGCCATTGATGAGATTGACACACGTTCGCTGGTGGCGCATGTGCGTACGCAGGGAGCGATGAACTGCATTATTTCTTCAGAAAATTTGAATGAAGAAGAATTGAAAAAAATATTATCTGAAGTGCCTTCTATGGCCGGTCTGGAATTAGCTTCTGTTGTTTCTACAAAAAATAATTATGAATTGGGAAATCCTGACAGCGATATAAGAGTTGCCGTTTTAGATTATGGTGTAAAACAAAATATTCTTAATTGCCTTTTGGAAAGAGGTGCTTATTTAAAAGTTTTTAATGCCAAAACAACTTTTGAAGAACTGGAAGAATTCAAACCCAATGGATATTTTATCAGCAATGGTCCCGGTGATCCTGAACCTATGCATTATGCTGTTTCAACCATAAAGCAAATTTTAAAAGCTAATAAACCTTTTTTTGGTATTTGCCTTGGGCAACAATTGTTAGCGCTTGCTAATGATATTCCAACTTTTAAAATGCATCACGGTCACCGTGGCTTAAATCACCCGGTAAAA
This sequence comes from Chitinophagaceae bacterium, assembly GCA_046596995.1. Taxonomy (GTDB): domain Bacteria; phylum Bacteroidota; class Bacteroidia; order Chitinophagales; family Chitinophagaceae; genus Ginsengibacter. Next base: position 5,058 of record JBKJLG010000029.1, on the reverse strand, counting down.
AATATTATTACAGGCAAGTGTGAGATCACTACACAAAATCACGGATTTGGTGTAAACCCTGATGCAGTAAGGGCTGCGGAGAACATAGAGATAACACATGTTAATCTTAATGATGATTCTATTGAAGGTATCCGCTTAAAAGATAAGCCCGCTTTTTCTGTACAATATCATCCCGAAGCTACACCAGGCCCGCATGATAGCCGATATTTATTTGATGACTTTATAGCTTTAATGAACCCCTCCGCCCCTAAAGGGGAACTTTGGAGTAGTATTTGATAAATTTGTTCTTAATTGTATTGGAAAAATATTTTTTAATTTTTAAAACAAAATTCTCCCTTTAGGGAGTTAGAGGGTATGAAGATCTCAATTATTAACGGACCTAACTTAAACCTTATCGGCACAAGAGAAACTGATATTTATGGAAGTGAAACTTTTGAACATTATTTTCAAAAGCTGCGAAAAAAATATGAGAATGTGGACTTTGATTATTTTCAAAGTAATGTAGAAGGTGAAATAATTAATGAGATACAGAGAGCAGGAAATAAAATGGACGGCATTATTTTAAATCCGGCGGGTTATTCACACACATCAGTAGCCATTGGCGATGCAATTGCAGCAGTGAAAGCGCCAGTTGTTGAAGTACATATTTCTAATATTGATGCAAGAGAAGAATTCCGAAAACTTTCGCATGTTTCTGCAAAATGTAAAGGAACAATCAGCGGGTTGGGATTAAAAGGCTATGCTCTAGCTGTTGAATATTTTCTTCATAAATAATTTTTATGGATACAGCAATGCATTGGGTGGGCATTTCAGGAAGTCTTCGCAAAGGCTCTTACAATACTTTATTATTAAAGGCAGCCTCGGCATTATTGCCCGAAGGCGTGACAATGGAAATTGTTTCAATAGATTTTCCTTTATACAACGGCGATAATGATTTGCCCATTGCGGGCAGCAGACCAGAAATAATAAATATATCAAGAGAAATATTTGCAAAGGCTGATGGCTTTGTAATTGTTTCGCCGGAATATAATTATTCAATTCCGGGAGGTTTAAAAAATATTATTGACTGGCATTCAAGAGGAGATGATTCTCCTTTACTAAATAAGCCTGTTGCTCTAATGGGCGCCACACCCGGCATGTGGGGCACTATTCGTATGCAGTTTGCCTTTCATTCCATCTTTCAGGCTTTAAATATGAAGCCGGTAAACAAGTCTGAAATTTTATTATCGCAGGCAAACACAAAGTTTGATGAAAATGGGAACCTTACAGATGAAAAAGCAAAAGAGTTAGTTGGAAGAAAACTACAAGCTTTAAAAGAAGCTGTACTACAATTAAGAAAGTAGCGGCTTTTTATCTGCTGCCAATTACCCTGTGCTGCATATCTTTCTACAACATATCTTTGCCATCAAACAAAAACAAATGCAGAAACTTTTTTTTATAACACTTGCATTTTTACTTTTTACTTCCTGCAATCAATCTGCCAAAACAAAAAAAAACACTGATCCGCTGGAAGCCGGCAGAGAGTTTATTGATGCATCTTTAAAGGGCGATTATGAGTATGCTAAAAAATATTTATTACCCGACAGCACCAATATGATGTACTTTGAAAGGCTTCAGGATTTTAACAAAACAAAGAAGAAAGAAGAAAAGGAAGGTTATAAAAGTGCAAATATTATAATCAACTCGGCAGAAAATGTTTCTGATTCAATCATGATTATAAATTACTCCAACACATTTAAGAATAAGGCGTCAAAAATAAAAATGGTAAAAAAGAATAATGAATGGCTGGTTGATTTTAAATATACTTTTTCCGGAAATTTATAATAAGTATTAAGAGCGCTCAACTTACAAAATAATTTTTTATGAATGTACTACATCCATGGCATGGCGCTAATTACGGAGACGGTGCACCTGAAATGGTAAATGCATTGATAGAGATACCCCAGGGTTCTAAAACTAAATATGAAATAGATAAGAAGACAGGATTATTAAAACTTGACCGGGTAATTTATTCTTCTTTTCACTACCCTGTTAATTATGGCTTTATTCCACAAACATTGGGCAAAGATGGCGACCCACTTGATATTCTCGTTATTTGCTCAGAACCCATACAGCCTTTATGTTTGGTGGAGGCTTGTGTAATTGGAAACATGCAAATGATAGATACTGGATTGGTGGATGATAAAATTATTGCCGTAGCAGTAAAAGATCCTGGTGTAAATTATATTACAGACCTTAAACAATTACCAGAGCATTATTTTACCGTGCTTAAAAATTATTTTGAACAATACAAAGTATTGGAAAATAAAAAAGTTGAGATAAATAATTTCCAGGATAAAGCAGAAGCGTATGCTATAATAAATGAATCAATAAACTATTACAAAACGAAATTTAAAAACACGTCCTCATAAAAAAAACTATGACCATACAAACTATTTTAACCCTTATAATATTGGGTATCTGTGCCGGCATACTTTCCGGACTGATAGGCATCGGCGGAGGAATTATTATTGTTCCTGCACTCATTTTTTTTGTAGGATTTTCACAGAAAATGGCACAGGGAACATCATTGGGAATATTGCTTTTACCGGTGGGGATTTTAGCGGTAATGCAATTTTACAAAGCCGGTTATGTAGATGTTAAAACAGTTTGGCTGGTGGCTCTGGGATTTTTGGTCGGGGGATATTTTGGCAGCAGAATAGCATTAAGTCTGCCCCAGGAAACAGTAAAAAAAATTTTTGCAGTAGTACTTTTATTGGTGGCTTTTAAAATGCTTTTTTTCGACGAAAAGATAAAAGACATCGGAGAAAAAAATTCAAGTGTAAGCAAAATGTCTGGATCAGATAAGAACTCCTGAATTAAAAATATCGTTTTATAACTTTTAGTTTATGCGTTCGTTGCTTGGTTTCTAAATTCACTATTCCCTCCTTATCAATTTTATCAAGTCTTACTTTACCCGAGGAATGGATGATCTCATTTTCACTAAGCAAAAGTCCAACGTGTGTAATTCTTCCTTCTTCATTATCAAAAAAAGCAAGATCGCCACATTGTACCTTTTGCAGAGTGGGAACAGTTTCTCCTTTTTCAGCCTGCTGCCAGGCATCTCTTGGCAAAGCGATATTTAAAAATTTAAATACCATTTGGCAAAAACCGCTGCAATCAATGCCAAACACACTTTTGCCTCCCCATAAATAACTTGTATTTAAAAATTTATATGCAATCTGCTTAACCAGCTTTGGCGTAATTTTTACAACAACTGCATGCCACACTTTGCCGGAATATTGCACAGCATTTTTTCGCCAAAAAGCTTTGCCATAATTTAATGAGGTAAGTGAACTGCCCAGCGGAACATACATATGATGCCCATTGTAATCAACCTGGCTAACCCAATCATCAGTTAAATTTGTATCAGGCTGGTTAAAACTTGCTTCTTCAATTTCCACAACATGCGCTTGCTGGCACCAGCCTTCATAATCATCGTACCGGCAATTAATTTTTATCCATCCATTAGTTTGCTCTTCAATTATTGTACAGCATTCGCCAAAAAGTTGCTGGGTTACCATTTCACTTTTGTGCGAAGCTTCTTTTCTTACAGCACTAACCGGCACACAACAACATCCATATTTCATATTATTTATTTTTAATGTAGCAGCGATGTAAATTATGGAATTTATTTATGTTTACATCTCAGGTATATATTGCCTGTTAAAAAACAAATTTGCAAAAAATAAACAATATTGATGATAAGGAATTGCTGCAAAAGTTTTACAGCGATCATAATAATGACTGGCTGGGAATTTTGTTGCCCCGCTACACCCTTTTATTATTAGGTGTTTGCATGAAATATTTAAAAAATGAAGAAGATGCAAAAGACGCAGTTCAGCAAATATTTTTAAAAGTGATAAATGAGCTGCATAAATACAAAGTAGATTATTTTAAAAGCTGGATATACATGATCGCTAAAAATCATTGCCTTATGAAGCTGCGGGATAAAGGAAAATATTCAGTGGAAATAAATGATAAAATAATTGGTGCAGCAGATGAAGTAAATGACAAAACAAGTTACCTAGAAAAAGATATTGCTTTAAACCGCATGCAGTTTGCATTACAGCAACTTAATAAAGAGCAGCAGCAATGCATAACTTTGTTTTATCTTGAAAAGAAATCTTACACAGAAATTGCTACTCACACAGGCTTTAGTATGATGCAGGTAAAAAGCAATATTCAAAATGGAAAAAGAAATTTAAAACTGGCGTTAGAAAAAAATAATGGATGAATTAAAAGACATATTATCCAACAGTAACAAAGACATTGATAATCAAAAATTAATGGACTACCTCAGTGGCAAGTTATCTGCTGAAGAAAAACATGATGTTGAAAAGGAAATGTCCGGGTCAGATTTTATGAATGATGCGATTGAAGGGCTGGAAGAAATAAAAAACAAAAAGAATCTTACTTTTTTTGTAGAACAAATGAATGCTGACCTGCACAAGCAACTAAGTAAAAAGAAAACAAGAAAATTAAAAAGAAAGCTTAAAGATCAGCCCTGGTTGTATTTTGCCATTGTGCTTATATTACTAATAATCATCATTTGCTTTGTCATTATTAAAAAGCATCTTGACAATGAAAAAACAATTCCAAAACAAATTATTAAAACCGAGAAGCTATCTTCTTAAAGGCACGTGAATAGCCACCAGTGTACCTTCTCCGGGTGATGTATCAAAATCTATCGTGCCTTTTAAGTAACTAACTCTTGCAATAATGTTTTTAAGACCTATGCCGTCAAACTTATGCTTTTGCTCAGCATTAAAACCTGTACCATTATCCTCAATAGTGGCAGAAATTCCATCACCGTCTTTTATTAAAGATATATCGAGTTGATTTGCATTTGAATGTTTAATTACATTATTCACACATTCCTGTATAATGCGGTACAACACTGTCTCCACGTTGCTATCAAGCCGTTCATTCAATCCTTCTGAATGTAGATTAACTTTTAAAACATTATGGTCAATCTTATCAATAAATTCTTTTACTGCACTTGATAACCCGCTTTTT
>JBKJLG010000330.1:0-6324 GCA_046596995.1 Chitinophagaceae bacterium | reverse complement strand
CATTTACCAAACAATGAGTCTAACTTTTGCTGACCGTGATTTTTATTATGGTGATCCTTACTTTTCTCCGGCAGAGCCGATGAAAGGTTTATTGAGTAAAGAGTATGCAAAAAAAAGGGCAGCCTTAATCAGTTTTGATAAAAATGATAAATATGCATCACCCGGTGATCCTTATCCATATGAGGGAAGAACCAATCCGTATTTAGATCTGCTAAAGCAAAGAGAATTTTTAACCGATACAACAAAATTAAAACCCGGGAACTCAATTCCTGCTCATGACAGAAATCAAACTGCATATAATACAAACTCCACATCTTTTGATGATGCTGAATACATGGACAGAGCATTACGAGGCACAACTTCTGTAGAGGCTGCTGATAAAGAAGGCTGGGTAGTTTCTATAACACCCAGCGGAGGTTGGCTGCCAGCCTGCATTGCAGGCAATACAGGAATTGGTATGAGCCAGCGGATGCAAAGTTTTGTGCTGGATGCAACCATCAATCCTTTTAATGTTGTTGAGCCGGGTAAAAGGCCAAGAGTTACACTTACTCCCTCACTTGCTTTAAAAGATGGAAAACCTTTTTTAGCTTTTGCTGTACAGGGCGGTGATACGCAGGAGCAAAATTTATTGCAGTTCTTTTTAAATATGGTTGAGTTTGGTATGACAGTGCAGCAAGCCACAGAAGCAGCAAATATTAATACCAACCAACTTTGGCTTTCATTAGGGGGATCAAAAATAGATGATAGAAAACCGAGAGCAGGTGATATTTTGGTTGGAAGTACAACGTCCGATTCAACAAAAAACGAACTAAAAAAATTGGGTTACAAAATAAGTTTAGGCAATCGTACCAGCGGCCCGATAAATGCTATTTACTTCGATATAAAACACGGAAGCCTTTGGGGTGGCAGCAGTAATAATGGTGAAGATTATGGAATTGGCTGGTAATTTTAAAATACAATTTAAATAGATGATCAAAAAATATTGCATATGGATGATGATCGCTTTGCTGGGCAGTTGTGGTACCTCACAAAAAGCAAAAAAAGCACAGAATGATAAAGAAAATGCATTGTTTAACAAATGGCTTAACCATACCAAAGCAGAGTTAATACAAGCCTGGGGATTGCCTGACAGTACATTCTCTGATGGTAAAGCAGGAAATATTTTATTGTATAAAGAGAGAACAGATTTTAAAAGCGTAATGAACGAAAATTACACTGGTACACAGTTTTCATTAAGAAAAGAGATGTATATAAATGCGGACAGTACAATTTATTACTGGAGATCGTGGCGGAGAAAATAATTTAATAAAAGTGATGCGATTATCCGAAAATTATATTTACTACATTACACTAAATAAAAAAAGTATATGAAAGTTATCTCTTCAAAAGCACATGCAATTTTAGATTATGCAACCGTATTGTTTTTATTGGCTGCACCCACTATTTTTAAAATGCAGGGTGACCTTTGCACATTTACCTATGCGTTAGGGGTTGTACATTTTTGCTTAACGGCACTAACTGATTTTGAATTGGGTGTGATAAAAGTGATCCCTTTCAGGATACATGGATTAATTGAAGTTATAGTTTCATTAGCGCTGGCAGGGGTAGCATTTTGGTTTTATAATAATGCCAATGAGTTTGGCTTTTATTTTTACATGGCGCTTGCCGTTGTTATTATGATAGTATTTATTTTAACGGATTTTAAGAATAGTGTTAAAACACAATATTAATTATCTGCAAATGATAATTAATATTCGCTAATAACTGAAATAATATCAGTAAAAATATATGAGGCTTACTGTTTACTAACAAAGTCAAAATTATTTCATCATGCCGGCAATAACATTAATGGTTAATGCCACTATAAAAGTATTAAACCCGAATGATAAAATACCATGCAGCATAGCAACCCTTCGTAATTGTTTTGAAGTAACCTGAACATCTGAAACCTGAAACGTCATCCCCAGCACAAAAGAGAAATAAGCAAAATCAAGATAATCGGGATGTTGCTCGGATGGAAAATTTAATCCTCCTGCATAAATGTCAGGTTTCGTTTTATGATCTCCATAAAAAAGATGGGCATACCGCAGCGCAAAAAAAGTATGCACTAAAAACCATGACAACAGCATTCCAGCAATGGCTATAATAATATCAAGCCCTTCTGTGGCATCGTTTTTTGAAATAAATAAAAGCAGCACGGCCAAAAAACTTGCAACGGTTGAAATAAGAATGATGGTAAAAATTACTACACGACTGGAATCTTCTAATGCTGCATGTCTGCGAATTTCTGATGGAGTTGTTATATTAAATGTTATCCATTCCAGTATGATCATAGATAAAGAAAATGTGTTCCATCCTATCATAATACGGGTGACAGAAGGGATGTTCTTTATATCTACAAAAAAATAAACAATAACCCCCAATACCAGACAAATAATGATCTTGTGTATTGCGTGCAATTTAATGAAGGCATTGTGTGTTTTACCAGATTTTTTTTCTCTCATAAAAGGCAGGATTTCATCATGCAAAGTAAATGTAAATAGTATGCTGAACTGCATCAATTTTAAAAGCATTTCATACTATACAATTGTTAAACCAAATACAATACACTACCCCGTTATCATCATATAACATTATTTATTTAATTTACACATAAGCTAATAAAAATGAAAACAATTTCAACAATTATATTTTTTATTATTTTCTCTGTCGCTTTACAGGCACAGGATAAACCTTCTACGGAAAATTCTAAATGGGAAAAAACCCTTAATAATAAACTTAAGGGAAACAACGGGCAGCTCATGATAAATTTACCTGCGGAAGCCTGGTTGCAATGCATGGTTGCCCGTGCCGGCGAAACAAAAAACATCGTAACGTTACGTAATGGTATGCCAAGGGAATTACCCGAGGGTAATTATACTATTACTTTTGTTGGAATAAAAATATCTGCTACAGTAGAAAAAGGAAATGACACAAGGATAAAGGCAGGGGTGTTACAATCAACTGTTAAGGGTGCATGGGAAATTTGGGCGGATGGTATAAAAATATTTAGCGCTGGCTCTCCGAAGTTTGTTGCACTCCCCCCAGGTAATTATATTGTAAAAACCGGTGGCGCAGAAATTAAAACGGCTATTACAGATGGGAAAGTCTCTGTTTTTAGCTTTACAAAATATTAGCGGAAATTATTTTATTATTCTTCAATCTCGAGGGAAAAATAAAATTTTGAACCCTTCCCTTCTTCACTGGTTAACCATATTTTTCCACCCTCCCGTTTTATAATTTCAGAAGAAATATACAAGCCCAACCCCAGACCCTGAAATGTTTGGTGCGTATCATTATTTACACGGTAAAATTGCTCAAACACCTGCCCCTGGCTGTCTTTACTAATACCAATTCCAAAATCCTCTACACAAAATATTACCTTCTTTCCGTCAATTATTGTAGATACGTTAATTATATCAGCATCAGGAGAATATTTGATACCATTGGATATAAAGTTTGTTATAACCTGCCCAATACGTTCTTTATCTGCAAATACATTTGTTGTTCTATCTAAATGCATAATAAGCTTATGCCTGTCAGTTGTTCGTTCCAGCTCTTCTGTCATTTCATTCACAAGCTGGTTAAAATTGAAAATGCTTCTTTTATACTCGAGTTTACCTGTATTAATTTTTGTGATGTTTAAAAGATCACTTATAAGATTAGTAAGCCTGTTAACCTGATTATCCATCCGTGCTATCATGGCAGCTTCTTTTATATCTCCTTTTTTGATAAGCATTTGCTCAAGCACCTGACCGTAGGCCTTTATGCTGGTTACCGGGGTTTTAAGCTCATGACTTGCCATAGCAATAAAATTATCTTTTTGTTGTTGCAGGTTTTTTTGTTCCGTAATATCCTGCATCACTCCCAGTAAAAAAATTGCTTTCCCATTTGCATCATGTAAAACTTTACCATCTAATTTAACCCAGTGAGTAGTATTATCTTTCCAGATAATTCTTGCTTCATAAAAAAGCTTTCCGGTAGTAACTGATTCTGCATGGGCTTTTAATCTTATTTCTTTATCATCCGGATGAACCATTGCTGCAAATTCTTTTCTGGTAATATTGTGTTCAACACCACAGATTGCATTGAATCTCTCAGAAGTTTTCATTTCATCTGTAACCAGATCTACTTCATAACTGCCAAGCTCTGCAGATTCCATTGCAAGCCTTGTTCTTTCTTCAGCATCAATAATTTTATTACGGTTAACAATCAATTCTGTAACATCCATGGCAACATGTAAAATTGCCGCCACCTCCCCATTTTCAAATATGGGTGTGTAAGAAAGATTGAAATAACGCAATTGAGTTGTATCCCCTGTTTTAATATTGAAGGCAATTTCAGAGCCTCTATATGGCTCACCTAAATCATATACCTGATACAGAATTCGTAAAACAGTTTGCCCTTCAATTTCGGGTAATACATCAATCATCGATCTGTTAATAACATCCTCCGACTTGCCAATCAGCTGCAACATAGGTACATTGATAGTTTCAAATATCATGTTGCGCCCCCTGGTTAATGCAATGGCAATGGGAGACTGTTCTACCATTTTACGAAAATGTGATTCACTTTCCTTTAACGCCTCTTCAAGTTTTCTTTGTTCAGTAATATCTCTAAAATACCATGCCCATCCATACTTTGTTCCATCTTTACCGGTTACAGCGTTACCATATCTTTCAATAATGCGCCCATCTTTAAAAAGCACTTCTTCATGTGCTGCCTCATCAGGATGTGCATAGCAATAATTTACCCTATCAATAAAACCTTGAGGGTCTATCAATTGGGTCATTGCAAATTGTAAAGCCGCAGCATCATCTTTTTCTTGAATAATGTTTTCAGGAATTTTCCAAAGCTTTTCAAATTTACTGTTGGAAGAAAGCATTTTTCCTTTGGTATCAACAATCAGTATAGCATCGGGTATAGCTTCATTTTGAGCTTCCAACAAAGCAATATGGTAATTAAGTTCTTTTTTAAATAATGATTCCTGTGTAACGTCTTCTAAAGTGCCATTGAACCGGTAGGCTATTTTATCTTCTCCAAACCATGCTTTGCCTTTTGCACGTACAATTCTTTCAGTATTTGTTATTGGGTGAATGATTGTGTATTGAATATCGTAAAGTCCTCCGGATTTATATTCAAGCGCATATTTTATAGCCGCAGATACTCTTGCACGGTCATTTTCCACCATTATGTTAATTGCCAATTGCAATTCTATTTCTTCATGGGGAGGTAAGCCAAACCATTCCATTAACCGGTCGTTACCGGTGAATTTATCAGTAACAGGATTATATTCCCATGTTCCTAACTCCGTAGCTTCAATGGCAAATTGTAATTGATTTTTACTTTCAACCACACTGGTATGACTAATTACTTTTTCAGTTGTTTCATTACAAACAACAATTATTCCACCCACCTTTTCGATTTCATCTATTACCGGGCTATAACTAAATGTCCAGTAAACATCTTCTATTTTACCATTGCGATAAATAGGTATTAGCTGATCTTCACTCCAGGCGCCTTCTTTTTCTCGGATAACCTTATCTATCAGTGGTTTTATGATTGTCCAGATCTCAGGCCAACACTCATCTGCTCTTTGCCCTAATGCTGCGGGGTGTTTCCCATTATTGCGAAGGCTTGGTCGGTAAGCATCATTGTAAAATTGTATCAGATCTTCTCCCCACCAAAGCAACATTGGGAATTTAGAATTAAGAAGAATACTTATCGTCGTCCGCAGGCTTTGCGGCCATTTATCCGGAGAACCAATTGATGATTGTTCCCAATTGTAATTTCGGGTAAGCTCACCCATTTTACCCCCACCTTGTAAAAAATTATACGTTGCCATTTTCAGATTTGTTTCCACCATCATTTGAAAGTATTAAAACTATATAATTTTTCATGCAAATATTAAATAGTACAAAAAAAAATTGACCATCACTTGTAGAATGCATGTAACTGAAAAAGTATATTTGGAGATCAATGGTAATATTAATTTCATTATTAATTATTTTTTATTTAGTCAGTAAAAATAAAGACTGCTTAAAATTTACTCTGCATCTTTGCGATTAATTTTTTTAGATGCATATCGCCGCTGACAAAAGGAACATCTATATTGGAATATCACTCGCTGTTATAACTACCATAATCTGGTCCGGCAATTTTATAATTGCCCGTGGTGTTCATAAACAGACACCACCCATAAGTCTTGCGTTTTATCGCTGGGCATTGGCTTCCCTAATTATATTTTTTGTGGGATATAGAAAATTTATGGCAGAAAAACATTTT
>JBKJLG010000278.1:0-2522 GCA_046596995.1 Chitinophagaceae bacterium | reverse complement strand
CCAAACACAACCGTATCACCATGATTTATTTTGCCGCTGTCTGGCGGTTCCTGCCCCAAAGCAATTTTTAAAAAAGTTGATTTACCAATTCCATTTTTGCCAACAATACCAATGCGTTCGCCTCTTTTAAAAGTATAATCAAAAGCTTTCATTATAGGTTTATCACCATAGCTCTTATAAACCTTTTTCATTTCAATCACTTTACCACCAAGCCTCGTCATTTTTACCTGCAAAGAAACTTCAGGCTCATCTTTTTGCTGGCTCACCCTGTCTTGTATATCAACAAATGCATCCTGCCGGCTTTTTGATTTTGTGGTTCTTGCCTTTGGCTGCTTTCGCATCCACTCCAGTTCTTTCCTGAAAATATTTTTATCTTTCTGCAACTCACTTTGCTGCACTTCCTGCCGTAACGATTTCTGTTCTAAAAAATAATCGTAATCGCCTTTGTATACGTACAGTTTTTCTTCATCCATTTCAATTATCTCGTTACAAACTGTATCTAAAAAATAGCGATCATGTGTTACCAAAAGCAAAGTACTTTTTTGTGAAGAAAGAAAATTCTCCAGCCATTCTATCATCTCTACATCCAGATGGTTGGTAGGTTCATCTAAAATCAATAAACATCTTCCCTCATGCAACTGAGATTCTATCAGCGCCTGTGCAAGAGCAACTCTTTTTTTTTGGCCTCCGCTTAAATTTTTTACCGGCTCATTTAAATGATGAAGATTAAGCTTGCCCAATATTTGTTTAAGGTCACTTTCAAAATTCCATGCATTCAGTTCGCTGAGTTTATCTATCAGGACGTGCAATTTATCATCATCATGCCCGCCATCTTCCAAATACATCTCGTATTCCTTAACCACTTTTACAATAGGGTTGTCCATTCTCAAAACATTATCCCATATTGATTTTTCATTATCAAAAGCTGTATCCTGCTGCAGCATAATAACTTTTACATCTTTATGCACCCAAACAGTTCCGTTATCAGGCGTATCTAACCCTGCAATAATTTTTAATAAAGTGGATTTTCCTGTACCGTTTCTGGCAACAAAAGCAATTTTATCTCCTTCCTCCACATAAAAACTGATGTTCTTAAATAGTGTTCTTATCCCGAAAGATTTACTAATATTTTCAACTGAAGCATAATGCATGGGCGCAAAGGTAATTTGTCTCAACCACGATTTAGGTAGATTAACTGATTAAAAGGAAAATTGGCATCGGTTCTTTAATTTCACCGCTTGATATTTCTTATTATTGCAGATTTAGAAGTGATATGAAAGAACATTACTTTGTACATCCCTCCGCAGTTATAGATGAAGGCTGTGAAATAGGATCGGGGGTTAAAATTTGGCACTTTAGTCACATAATGCCAGGCTGTACTATTGGCGAAAATTGCAACATCGGCCAAAACGTTGTAGTGTCTCAGGGCGTAATGCTTGGCAAAAATGTAAAAGTTCAAAATAATGTTTCTCTTTACGAAGGAGTAATTTGTGAGGACGATGTTTTTTTAGGACCGTCAATGGTTTTTACCAATGTAATTAATCCACGCAGTGCTATTATTCGCAAAAGTGAGTACAAAAAAACGGTAGTAAAAAAAGGTGCATCCATCGGCGCAAACGCCACTATTGTTTGTGGAAATGATATTGGAGAATATTCATTTATTGGCGCAGGGGCGGTAGTTACAAAAGAAGTTCCGCCGTATGCTTTGGTTATTGGTAATCCTGCAAGACAAACCGGTTGGGTAAGTGAATACGGAATAAAATTAAAGTTTGATGGAGAAGGAAATGCCATTTGCAGGGAAAGTGGAGAAAAATATATTTTAAAAGATAACAAGGTAAGTAAATTATAAATTGAATGGATCACACTATTTTAATAACAGGAGGAGCTGGATTTATAGGATCCCATCTTACAAGATTATTTGTAACAAAATATCCCGGATACAAAATAATTAATCTTGATAAACTTACTTACGCTGGTAATCTTGAAAATTTAAAAGACATAGAAGATAAACCAAATTATACTTTTGTAAAAGGTGATATAACAGATTTAGAATTAGTAAAAAATCTTTTTGAAGAATATAAATTTTCTGCAGTGCTGCATTGCGCTGCCGAAAGTCATGTGGACCGCTCCATTACTGACCCATTGGCTTTTGTAAAAACAAATGTACTGGGTACAACCACATTATTGCAAACCGCAAAAGAGTTTTGGAAAGGGGATTTTACCAACAAATTATTTTATCATATTTCCACAGATGAAGTATATGGTTCATTAGGAGATGAAGGATTTTTTACTGAAGAAACTTCTTACGATCCCCGCAGTCCTTACTCCGCTTCTAAAGCATCATCAGACCATTTTGTAAGAGCATATCATCATACATTTAATTTACCGGTTATTATTTCCAACTGCTCCAACAATTATGGGCCTTATCATTTTCCTGAAAAATTAATACCTCTTTGCATAAATAATATTTTAAATAAAAAACCTTTGCCTATTTATGGCAAAGGAGAAAATGTTAGAGACTG
>JBKJLG010000209.1:0-5042 GCA_046596995.1 Chitinophagaceae bacterium | reverse complement strand
ATTATTGGGTAAAGCGCTTGGCGGCGGAATGCCAATGGGTGCTTTTATCGCGGATAAAAAATTAATGGATTGCTTAACCAATAATCCCGTACTCGGTCATATCAATACATTTGGTGGCCATCCCGTTTGTTGTGCTGCAGGTTTTTCAGCAATGAATGTTTTGTTAGATGAAAAATTAATAGATACGGTAAAAGAAAAAGAACTATTATTTATTTCTCTATTATCTCACCCAAAAATAAAAAAAGTAAGAAGCCGAGGATTAATGATTGCGGTTGAGTTTGAAAATTTTGAGGAGAATAAAAAAGTAATAGATGCTTTGCTCCAGGTGTCTGGCGGCGCAAAGTCGCCTGATACCTTATCCAATTCGCCTAACACTGTACCCGCAATTTTTACTGACTGGTTTTTATTTGCCTCTAATTGTTTGCGCATTGCACCACCACTAACTATTTCAAATGAGGAGATTAAAATTGCTTGCAGCTCCATTATCACTGTACTCGGAAAGTTGTAAAAATTAATTTGTAAATCTGGAGATGATTAGTTTACTTTGCATTTCAAAGTACTTTTATGGATACTCAAAAGCATTCTTTACACGAGCTGCAACAGATAAAGCAAATGATGGAACGCAGCAGTAAATTTATCAGTCTAAGCGGACTTAGCGGAATTTCTGCCGGGATTTGTGCCCTTGTTGCTGCCTGGTTTGCCGCACGAATTATTGATCAGGGAATAAAATATGATGAAGGCGGTTATAAAGATACAGGTGCTTTGCAGTTTCCCCTTTTGTTAATAGCCTTATCCACTTTTGTACTGGCATTTATCACTTCTTTTCTGTTCACATATTTGAGAAGTAAAAAAACAGGAACTCCAATTTGGGGAACAACATCACTTCGACTTTTTTGGAGCATTGCAATTCCGCTGGCAGCAGGAGGGTTGTTTTTGATAAGATGTATGCAGCTTGAGTATTATGAGCTTATTGCTCCCGGATGCCTGATATTTTATGGACTGGCGCTTGTTAACGCTGCAAAATATACATTAGGCGAAGTAAAGTTTTTGGGATACGCTCAAATATTACTGGGGATAATAAATTTATGGATGGTTGGATATGGATTATATTTTTGGGCAGCCGGTTTTGGCTTGCTGCATATTATTTACGGTTCAATAATGTGGTACAAATATGAGCGTGTTGGTACAAATGATCAACTATGAACAACCCGATACAAAATCTTAATAAAACATTTGACAGCCGGGTGCGGCTGGGTATAATGAGTACGCTTGTTGTAAATGAGAGTATAAATTTTAATGATTTAAAAGCACTCATAAATGTTACTGACGGAAATCTTGCATCACATATAAAAGCGCTGGAGGATATTGGCTATATGAAAGTTAATAAAGGTTTTATCGGGAGAAAGACAAACACTACCTATACAATAACAAGGCTTGGTGAAAAAGCTTTTCAACAGCACCTGGCGGCTTTGGAAAAAATGATTAAAGGAATGAAATAATTTTTTTTAAATATATACTTTGAAATTCAAAGTGAAAATAATTTACTATTTAAATAATTATAATTATGAAACAGATCAATGTCAACACCAGATTGAGTTTGGCAGCAGGAGTAATGCTGGCTTTCCCTGCAGCGTATTTAATTTTTATTTCTTTATTAAAATTTAATATAGGGATGCCTTTCTTATTTGACCCGAGCCAACCCCTTTTTGAAAAACTGGGAAGCAAAGAACCTTTGGGTTTTAATATCAACTTGCTGATATTATTTGGACCTCTGTTAGCAATGGCAATAAATCTTTTTGCAGTGCTAAAAATGAAACGGGCAAGTGCGGGAGATTATTTTTCCCTTGCTATCTCAATACAGAAAAATTGGTGGAACATGGCGCTGGTAATAATTTCAGGAATATTGCTGACAACACTATTTATCTATGCATTAGGCGAAAATTGCCGATACTACTAATCCTTAATCTCTTAAAATAAATTTTATGATTCAAAAAGGGTTAAAAAAGCAGGATGGATGTATTTACCCGTTCGTCCCATGGGGATATTTATAACTGCAACTGCTATTATTTTTTTAGTACCTGTTTTTATGGCTATAGTTCGTAACGGGCATTCAGTCTCGGATGACCTGTATCAAATGTTTGTAGTTACAACGTGTACAGCTATTTGGTGGAAATGGATCGCTGAAAAAAATCCTGATAAATAATTTGGTTAAGATTAACAGTTTTGTTTTCATAAAATAGAGGGTAACAAATTAGTTTTATTTAAAATAAAACTAAACTTATGAAACAAAAATTTACGCTCTTAATTTGCTTTTTTTCGTGCATTGCTTTTTCTGCTCTTGCTCAAAAAGATACCAAAAGAAATTATTCTTCATTTTTTGATAGAGGAAATAAAATTGCCGGTATTGAATTAGGTATAGCAGGTGATTATCCAATACGTTCAGTTACACAGCTAAACATTAGTAAGGGCGATAAAAATTATGGGTTGCTCGTGCTTCCTTCTTATGGATGGTTTGTAGAAAACAATTGGGTTGTAGGCGGGCAGGCTATCCTTGGGTTTTCTAATAATAGTTATACTTATCAATACACTAATTCAGGTGGTAGCATAATTACCAGTGAAGATAAATCAAGGTATTCTGATTTTGGAGTTGCACCTTTTACCCGCTATTTTATTCCCCTTGGTAAGAGAAATGTTGTTAGCATTTTTGCACAGGCTTCTGTGCCTGTAATATATTCAACTTCAAAAAAGGAGAGCACAAGAAACGGCAATTTCCCGTACTTTTCTGCATATAGCGATGAAGAGTTTCGTTTATTTGGAACAATAGGTTTGGGCGTTGCATTAAACGGACGTTTTGGCTCATTAGAAGCTAATGCGAACAATACCGGCTTATACATTGGCTTTCATAAGTACATTAGTAAAAAATAAATCAGCTTAATAAATCAGCCACCAGGTATAAAATTTTTCACAGGGTGAAAATTCTGGTGAGGATTTGTGTGTATAATAAAAATGCCCGCAAACTGCAAGGCATTTTTAATTTAAAATATTTTTAAAAATCCAGCCCCATGCTAAAATAAAGTATAGGCTTTCCTTTAAATATTCCATCCATTGGCCAGCCAAGGTCGGCCTTTATAAAATAACCCAGTAAGGTGCTTCTTGCGCCGAAGCCATAACCCCCCAAAAAAGGGCCGATGCCACCTTGCTTAATATTAATTGCCAGCGGTGGAGAAGCGGGAGAAGTAAATGAGGTTGAAGGCCTTTTAATTTTATCATATTTGCCATTCCATGCTGTACCCAAATCAACAAATTGTGTTATCTGGAAGTTTCTTAAAAAGGCATTATTAATCGGTTTGCTAAGTAAAGTTGCAAACACCGGCAACCTGAACTCACTGTTTATAACAAAAGCATTATTACCATTGGCAACATTTTGCTTAAAGCCACGCATATTAACTGCCAGTGATTGAAAAGCATAATCATTATCTGGCGATGGAGGATTATTTTGATTGAAATATTTATCCGGATTTCCACCAAACATCAACCAATTATCTACTCCACCTAAATAATAAATAAGTTTTTGGCTACCAAAGCTGAAATCTGCCGCTGCCCTGCCTGCCCAAATAAAGTTGCGGTAAATAGGGCGGTAAGTTCTTGCATCAAAGCCAACATTAAATGTGTTTTTGCCAATACCGGTTGTTACTTTGTTTAATTGGCTGTTAAAATCAAAAAATATTTTATAGCGTGAGCCTTCCCAAATATTTTGTGCAGGGTTTAATGTGTTATCGTACACATACTCCAAATGAGAAATAGCATAGAGATCTTTAAAATCCGGTAAGCCAAGTGTAAAGGGGTCAAAAGCAAAAGCAGTTACCCGGTCTCTTCTTACACCAAAATTTAATCTTAAACTTCTTGCTTCATCAAAGGGATACACTAAACTTGCCTGGTAAAGATTGGATATCAATTTGCCATCATCATAGGCTTGCGTAGTTCTGTAATAAGTAAAGCCCCAATCAATTCTCTTTCTTAAATTTTGAAATTGAAAAAGCCAGTCATTATCTTTAAAATTGGTTGATAAGCGATAGCCGCCGGAAAATTTAATGTCTTCCATTATATCAGAAGTTCCAATGCGAATGATACCGTTTAATGGCGTGGTAGCACTAAGCTGTATTGGACCCTGACCGCCCTGGTAAACCTGGTAACGATTTACCAGCACAGAATTATTAAAGCCACTTACCAAATAATCAATAGAAAACTTTAAAGGCTTATAAGCATATAGTTTTGCTGAAGCAAGAATCGTAGGCTCAGTAGTTGTTACACCGTTAAAGGTTTTGCCGATGTTACTTGCCGAGTCTGTTTTTTCGTTGCCAAATTCACTCTGAAAAACATCATCCTTTTTCTTAATGCTTTCATTTTTTTGTACATCCGCGGTATCTCCTTTTGATATTCTGTCCTGCTGCATTAAACGTTTCATGTAAGCGCTGGGTATAGCCGTTACATTACGGCGACGCAAAACATTTTCATCAATTTTTAATTTGTATAAAATCTTTTCATCGCTTTGGCGGGTAACTTCACTTACCTGGTTATTTTCGCCGGCAATTCTTGTTTCTCTAAGGCTGCTTGCATAATTAGTTAGCGGAAAAATATATGCCGAATCTTTTGAAACAGAAACAACAGCAATGGTATCAACATCCAACTTTTTATTTGCCCTTAAAGATGAATCAACATCTTTAGCTGTGGGGTTGCGCAATACATCGTCGCCAATAACAACCAGGGTATCAAACTCCGCTCTTTCTGTTGTAAAAAAACCTGCATACCTGTTGCCAATACCGTTTTCATCACTCATAAAAGTAAAGTGATAATTGTTGTATTGCATTGGGTAGCGGGCATTACCAAACTTTAAATTGGTTAATTGCGTTACCCTGTTTATCTCCGCTTTGTTGGTGGCAAAATCAGTAATTAAAAATACATTGTAGCGGTTGTTGGGTAAAACTGTATCGGCGCTAACGGCATAAGGTGAAGGCCTGTTACTGGAAAAAATAATTCCTGAT
>JBKJLG010000173.1:0-3386 GCA_046596995.1 Chitinophagaceae bacterium | reverse complement strand
TAAATAAAGAATTAAACCATTCATACCTTAATTCCCTTGCTGCAACCTGTATGGATAATTTATTTTCTTCAGCATATTTTTCTGTCCCGAATTTTTTTACAAAAATTTCTGCCCCATACTTTTTGGCTAAATCTTTTACAAAAATTTCATCTCTTTCACTTTCTTCACCACGCAATTGAAAATTGCAATGGGCGATGGCAAAATCAAATTCCGCTTGTTTACAAAGTTCACACAATACCACAGAATCTACGCCTCCGCTTACAGCCAGCAGCAATCTATCTTTTAATTGAAAAAGATTTTCTTTTTTTATAAAATCAATAAATTTTTGGAGAAGATGCATTTATTATTAAGTTATAAAATCATTTCCACGCAAAAACGCAAAGTAATTTATCCCTAAGAAAAATAAAGAATTCGTCATAAGGTTCCCCGTTGGGGGTCAGGGGGCTAAATCTTCATACGCTCCCTGCAATTCATTGTAGGTATGATCATCACCGGCTTTTTTTGCTTCTTCCATACCACGTTCATAAATTTTTAATGCTTTTTCATTATTGCCAAGCCGCTCCAGTAATTTTGCCAAATGATAATATGAACCAATGTAAGTTGGCTCCCTTCTCAATATTTCATTAAATAAATTTTTGGCTTCCACATCATTTCCTGCTTTTATATATTCCAAAGCCAGCGCATGTTGCAGAAAACTATCCTTATCATTTGCCTTTAAATATTCTTTAAGCTTTTCAATCCTGTCCATACAATAAGTTTTACTGTTATCTTTGCTGCTTCTTAAAAAATAGTAAATGAAGATACTTGTTTGTATAAGCAAAACGCCGGATACCACGGCAAAAATAGCCTTCACCGATAACAATACGAAATTTGCGGAAGCCGGTGTGCAATTTATAATAAACCCATACGACGAGTGGTATGCTTTGGTACGTGCTATTGAATTAAAAGAGGCTGATGCAGCAACGCAAATACATTTAATAAGCGTTGGCGGCCCAGATGCTGATCCGATAATAAGAAAGGCCCTTGCGCTTGGCGGAGATGAAGCCATTCGTGTGAATGCAACAAGCCATGATAGTTTTTACATTGCTTCGCAAATTGCGGAAGTTGCCAAACAAAATGGTTACGATATTATTTTAACCGGTAAAGAAACGATTGATTACAACGGTTCTTCAATTGGTGGCATGGTTGCCGAACTTTTGGATTTGCCTTATATTTCTCTTGCAACAAAACTTACATTGAATGGTACAACAGCAACGGTAAACCGTGAAATTGAAGGCGGTGAAGAAACCAACGAAGTTGCGCTGCCCGTGGTAATTAGCTGCCAGAAAGGAATGGCTGCACAGCGCATACCAAACATGAAAGGTATTATGGGCGCAAGAACAAAGCCTTTAAAAGTTGCTGAGCCCATTGCAGTGGATGCATTAACAGATATTGCGGCGTTTGAGCTACCGCCTGCAAAAGCCGGAGTAAAATTAATTCCTGCAGATCAGCCTGAAGAATTGGTGAGATTACTGCATGAGGAGGCGAAAGTGTTTTAAAAAACCCCCTGTCACCCTCACCTATCCTCTCCCTGAAGTGAGAGGGAAATGGATAAGAAAATGTTCAAACTTTTACAATGCTTAATAATATTTATAACTTATAAAACTAACTCTCCCTTTAGGGAGATGGAGGGTAAACTATGTCAGTTTTAATTTTTTTAGATCAGAGTGAAGGACACATTAAAAAAAATTCTTTAGAAGCAGCAAGCTACGGCGCCAAAGTTGCAGAATTGCTGAACACAACTGCCGAAGGCATTACGCTGGGCAATGTAACAGAAGATGTTTCGGAGCTGGGTGCATACGGCTTAAAGAAAATTCATACACTTAAAAATGAATTGCTTAATAATATTGACGACCAGGTTTATACAAAAATAATTGCAGAAGCAGCAACAAACATTGGTGCAACCGTAATTATTTTCTCAAATAATTTTAGTGGCAAAGCCATTGCACCAAGGTTGTCTGCAAAACTAAAAGCGGGACTGGTTTCCGGTGCTGTTGCCTTGCCCGATATTACTAACGGTTTTGTTGTAAAGAAAAATGTTTTTAGCGGAAAAGCTTTTGCAAATGTCTCCGTTAAAAGCCCGATAAAAATTATTTCACTTAACCCAAATTCTTACAAAATAATTAAAGTAGAAGGCACAGCAGAAGTTGTTGAATTAAATATTGTTGTTGATCAACCCAAAGTAAAAGTTACTGCTGTAAATAAAGTTGTTGGCGAAGTTCCCTTATCAGAAGCTGAAATTGTTATCAGCGGCGGACGTGGATTAAAAGGTCCCGAGAACTGGAATTTGGTAACTGATCTTGCAAAAGCCTTAGGCGCTGCAACTGCCTGTAGCCGCCCGGTTGCAGATATTGACTGGCGTCCGCATCATGAGCATGTGGGGCAAACGGGACTTGCCATTGCACCCAATTTATATTTTGCCATTGGTATTTCCGGCGCCATTCAACACCTTGCCGGCGTCAACCGCAGCAAGGTTATTGTGGTTATAAATAAAGACCCCGAAGCTCCGTTTTTTAAAGCCGCCGATTATGGAATTGTTGGCGATGCCTTTGAAGTAATGCCCAAAATTATTGAAGCCGTAAGGAAATTAAAGGGCCTTTAATATTATTTTGGGAATAACTGGATTATAATATCAGTAATCATTTTTAGGAATTAGTAATTAAAGCCATTCCTTTAATTTTTGAAAGCAATGGTAAATTTATTAAAGAATTAAAAGGATAATCAAAAAAGGTAAAGAAATGCGGATAAAAATTGTTTTAATATTTTCATTACTTGTATTTACAGTTTTAATATCGCAAGCTCAAACTTCGGCAGTTACCTTATCAGGTTTAATAAAAGGCAAAGCGGATAAAACCGGTTTGCCCTTTGTGAATATAGTGTTGAAAACAGAAAAAGACAGTGCTTTTGTTACAGGTACAGTAAGCAATGAAGAAGGAAGATTTACATTGGCAAATATAAAATCAGGCAGCTATATTTTGCAATGCTCATACACGGGTTTTGCTTTGAAATCACAACCGGTTTTAATAGGATCACTAAGTGCCTTCTTAGACCTTGGCACAATAGAATTACAGCAAGATACAAAACAGTTACAGGAAGTTGTAGTTACTTCAAAGCAAGAAGATGTGAGCAATAAAATGGATAAAAAAACGTATTCCGTTGCAGCAAATATCAGCCAAAGTGGTGGCTCGGTTTTACAGACTTTAAAAAATTTACCAGGCGTTACTACAAGTCAGGATGGGAAGGTGGAACTGAGGGGCAGCGATAAAGTAGCCATTTTAATTGATGGTAAACAAACTGCACTAACAGGCTTTGGTAGCCAAACAGGGTTAGATAATATTCCTGCATCA
>JBKJLG010000141.1:0-3546 GCA_046596995.1 Chitinophagaceae bacterium | reverse complement strand
AAAAACGGCAAGAAAATACCTTGCAGCCCTAAGAAAATAATTCACTTACCTTAAATTTAATTATATGGCGAAAAAGACAGCTCATCCCAGGAAGAATAAACCTACAAAAAAGAAAAGCTCAGCACAGAGAAAAGCGGATCCGAAGAAAAAAGCACGATAAGATCAAACGCAGAGAGCCCGGTTACCAGCCGGGCAATCTATATAAAGTATCTCACAATTAGTGGTGAACATCGCAAATGCTGAATAACGAACCGAAAGTAAAACCGTGCCCATATTCGACTACAAGAAACCAGTCTTGCGAGCACGGAGCAACAATAGGATTGTATACGTTTTTCTGGTGTTAATTAGTATTTACCCAATAATAAATTTTTTAGCCATCGTAGGTGTTCCACTTTCAACCTAAAGAGCCGCCGTCTGGTCTTTGACCAACGGCAAACAATTATAAAGAACCACCTTTTCATAACGCTGGTCAGGAGACCAGGCGTTGGCTACTTCATCTAACAGTGACACGAATGAAGCTGTATTTTGGGTCGCTTTGCGAAAGTCTTTGCTTTGGTTCTTGTTTACACTTTACCTGGGTTTTAATTAGCATCTACCCAATAATAAATTTATAACCCCTCCCATGTACGTTAATAAATTTAATGGAGTTATCGTCGCTTAATTTCTTACGTAATTTAGACACCAGAACATCAACATTTCTACTGATCACAACTATACCTTCATCTTCCCAAATTTCTTTCATCAGTTTTTCCCTGTCTACGATCTGGTTTATATTTTCTGCAAATATTTTTAGTGCTTTTGTTTCCTTTTCAGAAAGCGTAAGATGCCGGGCTTCCGGGTTCGCTTTCCATTGCTTCAATTATTCAGGTTGGTCAATACTTCTTATGTGGTCATCCTGCCGGCATTTTTAGTTCATCAGACAAGGGAAAAACATGGGAACTGATACTTCCTTCAATAGAAAACAAGGTCTTCAATTTATCTGTTTCAGGCAATGTGATTTATGCCATACCCCGAAGTGGAGGATGTTGAAATATTAAGGTTAACCTTCTGTTGTTTAAAATTAATGTCTCAGCGGGGTTTTCACTGCACCTAAGTTAATTATGATGGTTACAATTTGCATAAATGAAAAACCCGCTGGGGCGACAAACTTGAACATTAGTTTTTCTTTTCAATGTTTGATAAATAATTCTTAATGTTTTTTTTGACGTGGAACCAGGCTTGGTATTGGTTTAAATCCATGCAATTAAATCAACTATCATGAAAAAGAAAATTTTTACTCTAATCCTCATCTCGATGTCTGGCTTAAATGTTTTTTCTCAAACCATAAAAGAAAATATTGATAAAGCAGCTAAGGATAAAAGCAATGCCGACCGGGCAGCTAAAGCAGATGTTCTGATACATAAAAAGATTATCACAACAGATACAACTGTAACAAAAATAACTCCTGTAAAAGTTGTTACGAAGCCAGTGGCAAAGCGCAAGAAAAAATATAATTCATCTAAACAAAAGAAAAGAATTAAGACTTCTTAATCTTAAAAATGTCCCGCTTTTCAGCAGGACATTTTAAGTTGTATCAGATTTTAAGCTTACCTAAATTTTCTTTCTGCTACAGTTCCTTTAAATTCAGTAAGATCAAGCACATTGTTGCCTTTTGTTACTTCCGGTGCCTCCTGGTAAACAGGTGCAGACGATATCCGGAATGCCCCGGTAGTGATAAATTTAATAGCACTTGCCAAACTGGCTTCAGTAACATCTCCAAAATCTTTATCTAATCCATCAGCAACAATTGCATTGGGCGTAAAGCCACTGTAATAATTACTTTCTCCATTTTTATTTACTGTTTTAAATGAAACGGGAAATATATACCAGTCTCCAACCGGTATGGAGAAAAAGCCAACAGGCTTACCGTATGTATTATTTCTGCCAATTAATTTTACATCCATAAATGGTGTAAGATTATTAATTACTAATTCACTTGCTGAAGCAGTGCTGCTGCTAACAATAAAAAAAACACGAGTAAGATTTAATGAACCCGCTTTTGCATAATTGGTAGTTACATTATACTTTGAATATTTATCATTGTATTGTTGTTTCATCATTAAACTTCCACTGGCCGAAGAAGGAGCGAGGTAATTACTCAATTTTTCAGCAAGTGCTACATATCCACCACCATTATAGCGCAGGTCAATTACAACATCATTTACGCCGTAAGCTGTGAAGCGATTAAAAACACGGTTCAACTCGCTACTTGTTTCAACCTGATCTCCTAAAAATGAATTAAAAACCATGTAGCCGATTTTTTTAGCGCCAATTGTGTAAACGGAATCAACCATCACAGGATGTGTTTGGTAACTTGCTGCATTCAATGTCATATCTACCATACTACCGTCAGGCTTTTGAAATGTAAATGCTGTATTTGTGCTGTAAAAAACTGCATTAACAACATTATTTAAACTGGTTTGGTCAGCTGAATTGATATTGCTGCTGCCATTTATTTTTGTAATCTTCCAGCCTCTTTTAATTCCTGCAATGCCGGCGGGTGAAGTTCTTTCAACTGATTTTACCCGAAGATCCGTGCTGTTTAAAAAGAAAACACTTATTCCAAAATCTCCGGAAACGCCACTGCTTA
This sequence comes from Chitinophagaceae bacterium, assembly GCA_046596995.1. GTDB lineage: Bacteria > Bacteroidota > Bacteroidia > Chitinophagales > Chitinophagaceae > Ginsengibacter. Next base: position 917 of record JBKJLG010000141.1, on the reverse strand, counting down.
CTTTATCCCACTCAACTTTTAAAGAAGCAAAGCTGAAGCGATCAGCTATCACTCCAGATTCAATACTGTACGGACGAATGGCTTTCATTATAGCATCCGGATCAGCAAAAATTCTGGGATTGAAAGATGTTGGAATCTGGGTGTACCAAAGATAAATATCACGTGAATAGGCAAGTGTTGTGTCCTTTACTTTCTCATCTCTTGTTGCAACACTGGTAGAATTGGGATTGAGATTTGACGTTGAAGAAACATCAGCTTTTTTACAGGCTGAAAAAAATGAGACAAGAAATATTAAGCTGATAATAAAACGGTAGTTTTTAAGTTGCATGCAGGTTATTTTTTAATTATAAATGTACAGAAAAAAGTTTTTTATGCTAACTTAAACACATTGATAATGATCATTTAAGTTTTTATTTTCTATTTTATTTACGTACAAATTTAAAAATTGGCTTGCTAAATATATTTGTTTTAACATGTTTTTAAATACCCTGTTATAGAAATGTGAAGGGAGAAATTTGTTTAATTAAAAATGCTTTACGCCGATGAAAAAGAGCGCAGGAATTTTACTTTTCAGAAGAGTAAATCACAGCGTGGAATTTTTACTTGTTCATCCCGGCGGTCCATATTTTAAAAATAAAGATGCCGGTTCATGGACAATACCTAAAGGGGAATTCGATGATACCGAAGATGCTCTGGTAGCAGCCATTAGAGAATTTAGGGAAGAAACGGGACAAGAAATTTCAGGAAATTTTATTGAATTGACTCCTGTAAAACAGAAAGCCGGAAAAATGGTTTTTGCCTGGGCTTTAGAAGGTGATATTGTAGCAGAAACCATTAACTCAAATACTTGTGAAATTGAATGGCCGCCTAGTTCAGGAAAAAAGCAATCTTTTGCTGAAGTGGATAAAGCAAAATGG
>JBKJLG010000076.1:0-8280 GCA_046596995.1 Chitinophagaceae bacterium | reverse complement strand
CCTCCGGCAAGATTACCGGACCTGCATGCATCGGTGAACATAAAAATTTTCACTTCTTTATTTAAGAGCGTAACAAATATTTCTTTTAAAAAGTTAACGGGTATGGCACCTGTTATGTAGTTGTTTTTATACGTGTCATTTGCCAGCAGGTATCCATTTTTAAATTGTGTTATGGTTTCAATATCTCCGTGCCCGGAGAAATAAAATACAATTCTGTCGCCTGGCTTTGATATTTGAACCAGCCTGCTTAATTCGCCAATTATATCTCCGCATTTTGCTTTATCATTTTTTAAAACAGTAATGTCTTCCGCCGCAATATTCCAAAAGCGATTGTTGTTTAAATAGGCAGCAAACTCGTTTGCATCACTATCTGCAAACTTTAAAGATTCTATGTATTGATATTTGGAAATGCCGATTATCAAAGCCCTTGTTTTACCCAATTGACCGGAGGCTGCATCATCGCCATGCACTCCCTTTGCATCTTGCGAGAAACAAATTCCAGTAAATAAAAAAAATAAAATGGTAAGAGAAATATTGTAAAATAATTTCATATCAGAATTAGTTTTTTAGCAGGTGTTACACAAGTGAGCAAATTGTGCCGGGCATAATTGATCTGCTTGTAGTACTTTTATAGAAAGTAAGCAGCTTTGAAAGTTATTCTTAAAGGTAAACAATTAACCATCACAATTCAACGCTTGTGCCATCAACTGCTGGAAAAACACAGAGATATAAATGATACGGTGTTGATCGGCATTCAAACCGGCGGCGTTTTTTTGGCAGATAAAATAGTGTCGCATTTAAAAAATGATCATGCATTAGAAAATATTAATTACGGAAAACTTGACATTACTTTTTACCGTGATGATCTGCGTAAAGAATTGCACATTGCCAACCAAACAGACATTCCTTTTTCCATAGAAGATAAAAAAGTGGTTTTAATTGACGATGTATTGTACACCGGTAGAACAATTCGTGCTGCCATGGATGCTTTGCAGGATTTCGGCAGACCCAAAAAAGTAGAGCTGTGTGTGCTGATAGATCGTAAAGACAGCCGTCAATTGCCCATTCAGCCTGATTATTGCGGACTTACCATAGAATCTGAAATGTCAGAAAGAGTAAAGGTTTCATGGGAAAATGAGGAAGTGATTTTATCCTGATAAATTTATCAATATTTAGTTTAGCTTTGATTTTTAATGCAACTATCTACCAAACATCTTCTTGGCATTAAAGATCTACAAAAGCAAGACATTGAATTAATTCTTACCACTGCAAAACAATTTAAAGAAGTTTTACAACGGCCGATAAAAAAAGTTCCTTCTCTTAGAGATACTACTATTGTTAACCTGTTTTACGAAAACTCTACCCGTACAAGAATTTCGTTTGAGCTTGCAGAAAAACGTCTGAGCGCTGACACCATCAATTTTTCTTCATCTGGCTCGTCTATTTCAAAAGGAGAAACTTTACTGGATACGGTAAATAATATTTTATCCATGAAAGTGGATATGGTTGTAATGCGGCATAGTGCAAGTGGAGCACCACATTTTTTAGCAGAGCATATTAATGCAGCAATTATTAATGCAGGAGATGGAATTAATGAGCACCCCACACAGGCTTTGCTGGATGCATTTTCTATTCAAGAAAAAGCCGGAGAGCTAAAAGGAAAAAAAGTTGTGTTGGTGGGTGATATAATGCACTCCCGTGTAGCGCTGAGCAATATTTATTTATTAAAGAAAATGGGAGCAGAGGTAATGGTGGCTGGTCCCCCAACATTAATACCCAAATACATTGCTGAGGCGCTGGATGTGAAAGTTGAATACAATTTGCAACGGGCTTTACAATGGTGCGATGTTGCTAACGTGTTGCGCATTCAACTGGAAAGGCAAGACCAGGTTTTATTTTCATCTTTGAGAGAATATAATTTAGCTTACGGTGTAAGCCGAAAAATTTTAGATACACTTAAAAAAGAGATCATGATTTTGCATCCCGGGCCAATTAACAGGGGAGTGGAAATTGATAGTGATGTGGCAGACTCTGGTGATTCTTTGATTTTGCAGCAGGTAGAAAATGGAGTGGCAATAAGGATGGCGGTGTTATATTTACTTTCAGGAAAGAGTTCGTAAGTTTTAAAAGTATAATTTCATCATTGAGAATGGGAGGAGACAATTTTCAATTTTCAATTTTCAATTACCATGCGTATTTGTTTATTTCCTGGCACTTTTGATCCTGTTACATTGGGGCACATTGATATTATTGACAGAGCATTGCCTTTATTTGATAAAATAATAATCGGCATTGGCAGAAACAATAATAAAGTACCCATGTTTTCAGAAGAAAAAAGACTGGCATGGTTAAAAGAAATTTATAAACATGATGATAGGGTAGATGCTCTGGTTTACGAAGGACTTACAGTTGAATGTTGTAGACAAACTGGCGCAAATTTTATTTTACGCGGCATACGCTATGTAAATGATTTTGAATATGAAAAAAGCATTGCAGATATGAACAGAACGCTGGATGAAAATGTAGAAACAGTTTTTCTTACCTGCCTGCCGCAGTACACTTCAATTGCCTCAACGCTTGTTCGTGATGTTATCCGCAATGGTGGCGATGTTACAAAATTTCTTCCTGAAGTGGTGGCAAACAGTCTATAATTCACTTTTTAAAAATAATTTTTCAAGATGTCTATTTGGTTTAATAAATCAATTACTATTGATGATATAAAAGACCTGACTGTTCGACAGGCAGGTTTTAGCAAAGCCACCATGGCACATTACCTGGATATGGAATGGGTGGAAATTGGCGATAACTTTTTAAAACTCTCCATGCCGGTTAGTGATAAAACAAAGCAACCTTACGGTTTGTTGCATGGCGGGGCATCCTGTACGTTGGCTGAAACTCTTGGTAGTGTTGCATCTGCATTGGTTATTGATCTTGAAAAATTTTATTGCGTTGGGCTGGAAATTAATGCGAATCATGTACGCAGCGCAAATAAAGGATTGGTTACTGCAACTAGTTTACCATTGCACATCGGCAAAACCACGCATGTATGGGATATAAAAATTAATGATGAAAATGAAAAGCTCGTTTGTGTAAGCCGCTTAACCGTAGCGATTTTAAACAAAAATGATCAACCGCTTTTTAAACATAATTAAGCACCTCTTCAATAGTACGAAACGTATTGGCGGTATATTTTTTAAGCTCAGCTACAGGTATAAATTTTATTTCTGTTATATCTTCTTCAGTTTGTGGTACTAAATCTTGTTCTCCTTTACTCTTCATTTTATACCAGTGAGATTCTTTTAAAATATGCTTGCCAAATTCATCGTAAGTATGATAAGTGGTAATAATTTTTTTGCCAAGTGTAAGATTTTTTAAGCCTGTTTCTTCTTCCACTTCTCTTAGTGCACATTCTTCAATAGTTTCACCTTTATCTAATTTGCCTTTTGGCAGATCCCATTTTCCCCGCCGAAAAATCATTAAAATTTCATTATTCCCGTTAGTAACTAATCCGCCTGCGGCGGTAATTATTTTAAAATGCTTAAAAAACGATTTTTTTAATTTTTCAAAATCTTTATCAAATAAAATACCTGCATGAAATTGTTGCTTTGCCATTTCGTGCAGTAAGGAATTTATTGCAGGGGTAGAAATTTCATCAATAAAAACAGCATCGGCGTGATGCATATATTCATTTATCGTTTTATCTATCTTATCACATAAAAAAACGGGCTTATCTCCAAAATATATTTTTATAAACATAGATTACCTTAGCAAAATGAATAATAAATCTGCAGTAGCTGAGAAACTTTTACAAATTAATGCAATAAAGCTAAGTGTACAAGCACCATTTACCTGGGCCAGCGGCTGGAAAAGCCCTATTTACTGCGATAACCGGAAGGTACTTTCCTTTCCTTATGCAAGAGACTTTATTAAATCTGAAATGTGTAATGTTATCTTTCAAAATTTTCCTAATGCTGACATGCTTGCTGGCGTTGCTACTGCTGGTATTCCCTGGGGTGCTATGGCTGCTGACCAATTGAAGCTACCATACATATATGTTCGCCCTAAACCCAAAGAACACGGGTTAGGCAACCAGATAGAAGGTTTTTATGAAGCTGGTAAAAATGTAGTGGTAATTGAAGACCTCATTTCAACCGGGAAAAGCAGTTTGCAAGTGTGCCAGGTGCTAAAAAATAGCGGCTTACAGGTAAATGGATTGGTTTCAATTTTTAATTACGGTTTTTATGAAGCTGTGGAAGCCTTTAAAAAAGAAAATATCATCCATTCTTCCCTCACAGATTACCAAACACTGATTAAACTTGCCGTTGAAAAAGGCATTGTAAATAAAGAAGAGGAAGAATTGCTATTAAAATGGAGTGCTGACCCGGCAGGTTGGAATACTACGGAGTAAACAGCGAAAACTTATGTTTGCCTTCGTAATCCACCGGCATACTCATAAAAACATTGGCTTTTCCTATCTTAAGTTTGCCTGTCACTTTTACCGTTACTTCATTTCCCATCATGGTATTCCAGGCATTTTTAAAAAAATTTTTCATGTCTGCATCAAACCTTATGGGGAGCAAAAATGTATTATTCCTGGGGATATTGATAAGCGTATCTGAAGAGCTGTGGCCTAAAAAAGTATTATTTATATAAATATCAAGTTCTGTTCTCTTTAATTGCAAGCCAAAATTATTGGGGTTAAAATATTCCAAATCCAGTTTTACCTGTGAATTGCTGAAGCCAAGTTTTTCGATACTGAAATTTTTGTAATCCCTGTATTCAAGCATTTTAGGAGAGGAGCATGAAATCTGAAATGCCAGGAAAATTATTAAGAAAAGATAAGAAGTTGTTTTCATTTTATAATTTTTGAGATGGCAAAAGTAGTGATTTATTTGCCTAAATTTTTTAGTTTATAGAGATGTTGGCATATCAGATTATTTGCTAATTATAATAGAAAATAAAAATTTGTGTATTACGCTTATATTCAAGTTTTAATAAATTCTTATGTATATTTAATCATCAAATATTTATTTGTAAGTTTAAATAAAAAATTTATAAAATGTTTGAACATAAATTCTCGAATCTTAATGATATTTTATCGGATAAAGTATTGATTTTTATGTAATTAAGATTTATATTAAAATATAAGCTTTATATAAGCCTTATTATTATAAATATTAAGATGCTTTATGCCTAATAAACAAAAAAAAGGATGCCTCAAAGGCATCCCCTAAATACAATGGTTTGGTAAGAGAACTAAGCGAACAAACTACCGATTGCCATCAATGCATAAAAGCCTGTGATAATTCCAATGGCAACCAACGTCTCTTTTGCATGAGTTGAATAGAAATGTTTCATAACCTACAATTTTTAGAGTTAATAATAAAGAAGCAGGCTTTCGTAGGAAAGTAGAATGAAAAAAATTATCTGAGGGAAGTGGAGGCTTTTATATAGGATGGATATGTAAAAGTAATATGTTAAATCGAATTAACAAATTTTACTTTGGTTTATTAACTGCATCAAGGTTTTTTATTTCACCCTGAAATTTTGGCGGTATTATTATTTATTTAATAAATCCATCCAGTTTAAAGTAGCGAGCAAGTTTATAAAATTTTAGGGTAAGCGTAAACCCTACAAATCTTTTTAAACTTAAAAGTTTTAAAACCTTATCGGGAATTATACAATTGAATAATAGATAAGCATAAAAAGAACATCTCTGTATGCCCAGTCGGGAATCTTTTGTCCTCTCTTTTGCTCAACCCCTGCATGAATTGCTGAGATTTTATCAATTGCTATATGTGCAGCCTCTTTTTCTAGAAAAACAATTTGCCTGGCATAAGCCACCGTACTAAATAATCTTGCAAGGGATCGGAGGGAAGCCTGCCCGTAAAATACAGCCAATCTACAGCTTTGTTTAAAGCAAACTCTGGTGCTGCCCCTGCAAAAATAAAGAGTATAGTATCAGCATTACCCCAAATTTTTCTTACAATAGATTTCTCCTCAACAAAATAAGCCATTTTTAAATATACAATTCCTTAGTTTTTATGCTACAAAATGCTGTAAAGTGAAATAAATATAAAAAATTATTTGATTTGGGTGAATTTGAGCATTGTTTTTGTCTATGAGAGTTACGAAAATCAAAAAAATTAATAACTTAGAATATTAATGTAAAATTATGAAAGGAATATTTACTGCAGCCTTGAGCCTAATCTTCTTAACAAACACTGTAATAGCACAAGATAGCATGCAGGTAAACCAAATGAGGGGTGATAAAGATAAAACCCGTTCGAAGTCTCCCTATCACACCAGTTTTAAAAAGGATGCTCCCATTATAGGTGTCGGATTGGGGCTTACCGCTTTAGGTGTATCTCTCATCCAAAATAAAGATACGCTTACGTATGCTGAATTGGCTACAAAAACCCGGGATAAAGTTCCTTTTTTTGATAGGGGTAATATAGGTAATTACGATAAAAAAATTGATAAGGATAGCTATATTCCATTTAATGCTTCGTTTGCCATGCCAGTTATAATGATGCTGATAAATAAAAACGAAAGGCAACATGTAGGGCAGGTAATGGTAATGTATTTAGAAAGTATGGCTATTACAGGAGCTTCTTTCACTTTAGCAGCTGGTATTTTTAATCGTAGCCGTCCTCTGGTATATCCAGGGGGAAATCCACCAGCACCATTATCTCAGAAGGTTAGTGCAACCAATCAGCGTTCATTTTTTGCAGGACATACAGCTGCAACCGCCTCTGCAACTTTTTTTATGGCAAAGGTTTTTCAGGATTTTAATCCCAACTCAAAAGCAAAACCCTATGTGTGGGCATTGGCTGCTGCGGTACCTGCGCTTGTAGGTTATATGAGATATGAATCTGGCTACCATTTTTTAAGTGATAATCTTTTAGGATATGTTATAGGTGCCGCATCAGGGATATTAATACCTGAATGGCACAAAAGAAAAGTAATGAAAAATTTAAGCTTTGTACCTGAAGTTGGTAAAGATTACAAGGGAATTGCGTTTACCTACCGCTTAAAATAAGTAATTATGTTCCATTCATTTCCGCCAGCTGATAATTTATATTATCTATTAAATCATTAATGTCAAATGGTTTGGCAATAAAGCCATTTGCCAAACATTCGGGGATGGTTTTAGCAACATCATGATTTGCCGAAAATAATATTATTGAAATGCCTTTTGTAGCAGCGTCTGATTTTAATTGCTTGCATAAATTTCTCCCATCCTGGCTTCCAAGAGAGACATCGAGTAAGATAAGGTTGGGTTTAAAGGTGGTTATAACCGGGAAGATCTCCTGCCATTTGGATATTGACTTAACATTAAGCCCATGAGATTCTAAAACAAGGTGTACAACTGTTAGAATGTCTATATCATCATCAACTACTAAAACTTTATTCATAATTCCGGGTAATTCGAACCACAATAATCAAACCATCTCTTTCTATTTACAATAAATACAGAATAATTTTAAGTATGATCTTTATATAATATCTTGCCCATTAAGCTTATGAGTAAAATAATTATTGTTGATGATTCTGAGGATATCCTGAGTGTATTGAAATATTTTCTTTTGGATAAAGGGTACACCGTGGAAACGCTTACCAAAAGTGAAGATTTACTATCATTAATTCCCACTTTCAATCCCGATCTAATTATTCTTGATATATTTTTAGCAGGTGAGGATGGACGTGAAATTTGCAGAAAACTTAGAAAACTGCAAAGTTTTAGGCATTTGTGCATTCTCATGTTTTCCGCTTCGCCAAAGGCATTGGCAAATTATGAAGAGTATGGTGCCGATGGCTTCATCGAAAAGCCTTTTGGTTTAACAGAGATAATAAATAAAATAGAAGCTTCGCTTGAAAAATGTAAAGATTATCATCCTCAATAATCTTTTTAAGTTATTTTTTTTATTTTTATACCTCATTCACCAAACAAAAAGGAGGTATTCATGCAATTTACAGATCAATCATGGACCCTTTCGGTAATTAAAAATTAACCCGAAGCAGTTCATTAAAATATCTGAAGGCTTTAAGAGAGCCTAAGTTCCGAGAATTCGGGACTTTTTTATTAATGAATGTTTTGGAAATAATATTTTTTAAATAAGGGTTACCTTTTTTGCAAATGGGTATAAACACGTATAAAACTAAAAATTAAAACATGAAAAAGATTTTTTTAGCATTGTTTGTTGCAGCTACTTTCGTTGCTTGTGATGACAGCAAAACTACTTCTACAACAGAAGACAAAAAAGATTCAGTAGAAAA
>JBKJLG010000309.1:0-3736 GCA_046596995.1 Chitinophagaceae bacterium | reverse complement strand
CCGGAGGGTTGGCAGAGTGGTCGATTGCGGCAGTCTTGAAAACTGTTGACTGTTACAGGTCCTGGGGTTCGAATCCCTAACCCTCCGCTAAAAAAACATCCTGCTATTTGCAGGATTTATTTTTTTATATACCCTCTAAAGGTTAAATTTCTATCTCTTTTTTTTATTAAAAATGTAAAAGATTTTCCTTTATAGCTTCCCTTTAAAACAATTGGGTACTGTGATCTTATAGTACCAAAGAAATATTTTAATCCGAAGGGGGCATTAACACTTTATCCGCCTGTAAATTCCCTTTGGTAGGCAGAAGATATTTTCCCAATAAAAAAATCGATAAATCCATTGATGATTTATCGATTTAATAATGATGATTTTTAAAATTAAATAGTGGGATCTGGGCGGTCGTCTACCCTAATCAACTGCGGCTTAAATCGTATGATCTTCATAAAATTTAAAACTTTCATTATTTGGAATGTAAAATCAAATTCAAACCATTTTTTTGCAAAGTTAGGATCGTATTTAGCGTAATGATGATTGTTTTGAAATAACTCACCCATCATAATAAATCCCCATGGTGTAGTGTTTTTAGAATGATCGCCATTATCAAAATTACTATATCCCATTTTGTGCCCAAACCAGTTTACAATTGCGCCCTGTATCGGACCCATTAAAAAATGAATTGGCAATAATAAAAACCACCAATAGTTTGGTGCAAAAAACCAATAAAAAGCAAAGTATCCTGCACCAAAAATTAACCGTGTAATTATGTGATGCCCAATTTTATCTACTCTGTCCCACATGGGAATATATTCTTTTGTAAACTCAGCATCAGGCAAATTTTTACCGGTTAAAAAACCACGGAAAATTACAACAGTATGCCACATCATATCCCATATATCTCTAAAAAAATGTGGTGAGTGTGGATCCTTATCAGTATCGCTGTAAGTGTGATGCATACGATGCATTACGGCATAAGCACGGGGCACCAGGTAAGATGAGCCCTGAACAAACCAGGTCATTAAATAAAAAGCTTTTTCCCAACCTTTGGTAACTGTGTACATTTGATGTGAAGCATACCTATGCAGAAAAAAAGAATGGAAGAATAATGAGAAAAACCAATGACAGAAAAAGAAAATAAGAATGGCTAGCATTTGTTGTAAAATTGTGAGTTATTTAAACATGTAACTTACGCATTATTTTTTAAATTGGTTTGAGAAAAGCGAATCTTTAACGTATTACAGATTTAGAATTATTTAATCTATTAAGGACTTGCGGTAATGCAATTTGTTTTTTTGGGATACAATAAAATCTTCAAATTGTTTTAAAGAAAAACTGCTAACATTATTTTGTTTTGTAAGCCCGCCTTTTTGTGCAGCGTAAACACCATATTTTACATAATCAAATTCAGGTAGCGAATGTGCATCAGGATTGATAGAAATGAAAACATTTTTTTCAATGCAATAATCTACAACACTCCAGTCAATATCCAACCGTCTGGGGTTGGCATTTATTTCAAGCACAACATCATTTGCAGCACAGGCATCAATTATTTTTTTAAGATCAAGCGGCAACCCTTTGCGGCTAAGCAACAGCCGCCCTGTAATGTGCCCCATTATTGATGTGGACGGATTTTCAATTGCTTTTATCATACGGCTCATTGCCTTTTCTTCATTCATTTTTAAACTGCTGTGCGGCGAAGCAATTATAATATCAAAGGTTTCTAAAACCTCATCAGCATAATCTAAACTGCCATCATTTAAAATATCACTTTCTATGCTTTTAAATATTTTAAAGGGCGCAAACTTTTCATTAAGCTTATCAATTTCATGGTGTTGGGCAATTATTCTTTCTTCAGTAAGGCCGCCTGCATAATAAGCCGTTTTACTGTGATCACTCAACACTAAATATTCAAACCCTTTTTTTATTGAAGCCTCTGCGAGCTGCTCAATTGTATTGCTGCCATCACTCCAAACGCTGTGGCAATGGATGATTGCTTTTATATCTTCGGGTTGAATAACATTGGGCAATTTATTTTCTTCAGCAGCTTTTATTATGTGTTCTTTTTCTCTTAAAAATGGAGGAATGTATTGAACACCAGCATTTTTAAAAACACTTGCTTCTGAAATAATTTTTTCCTTGTCAAAAGAAAATTTATTATGCCAGGCAGCTAAAAATTCTTCACTGCAATTTTTTGTAAATAACGTAGAATAAAAATCCTTCTCTTTAGTTAGATAAAAACAAAGCAAAATATTTTCAGGATTTACTTTAAACACAATTCTTTCGGCTTCGCTTTCTATTTCTTCAAAATTATTGGTTGAAAAATATTTTTGAATTTCAGCAACGGGTGCTGTGGTTACCCATTCTAGCTTTTCAATGGTTAAAGTGTGGCGGATGAAATCGCCGCAAGGCGCAATTAAATATTTTTTATATTCAAGAGCAAGTTTATCATTCATCGCCTCTGCATAACTCTCTATTTGGGCAAACAAAAAAGTTTTTTTACGGTTCATAAAAACTTCAATGCCTTCAATAATATTTTGTTGGGTTTTTGCACCAAAGCCTTTGTAAGCAGATAACTTATTTTCCTTACATGCTGCTAAAAGATCTTCAACGGTATCAATCTTTATTTCTTTCCAAATAGCATTTATTTTTTTAGGACCAATACCTTTTATGTTCATCATTTCAAAAACACCCTGCGGTGTTCTTGCAATCAATTCTTTAAGTTCTGCAATTTCACCGGTGTCAATAAGCTCAGTTATTTTTTTTGCAACGGATGCACCAATGCCTTTTATTGATGTAAGCTTTGATGGTGCAATTTCTTCTAATTGTTCGGGCAGCTTATCAATGCTAAACGCAGCAATAGCAATGCTTTTGGCAGCAAAACTATTTTCTCCATGTATATCCATCAGCCCTGCAAGCATATTTAATTGATCGGCTATAAAAGAATTATCCATAATTAAAATCTTATGTATTTTATTTATTCAATTTCACTTTTCTTAATTCCAATAAATTTAATCCGTTGGCTATAAAATCTTTTACGTAGGGCTGTACAAGATGGATAACCATATCATACCATAAAGGAATTACAGGAGAATCATTGATCACAATCCTGTCAGCATCCTGATACAATTTTATTCTTACTGAATCATTTTTTTCCTGTAAAGCTTTTTCATACACGGCATCAAAGGCAGCATTTTTATAGCGTGTGTAATTAGGCGGTGCAGGATTTTTGCTGTAAAAAACACTCAAATAATTTTCTGCATCTGGGTAATCTGCAATCCAGCTTCCTCTAAAAAACAATGCCTGCGATTTTGATGTTTGCTCCAGCAATAAACTTTTTTGTATAGCTTCCACCTGCACGCTAATGCCAATTTGCTGCAGCTCGTTTGCTATGTAACTTCCTAAATCAGCGTATTGCGGAATGGTTAATAATTTTATTTGCGGCAATCCCACCCCATTCGGATAACCGGATTCTTTTAATAACTGCAACGCCTTAGTTGTATTATAAGGATAGCCTATAACTTTTGCAGCATCAAAAGAAGGAAGCCCTGCCGGCACAAAACCGCTCTCTGCAGCAATACCAATGGAATTGCGTACATACAACATCATTTTTTTTCTATCAATGCCATAATTTATTGCCTGCCTTATTTTTTTATTTTTTAATGGAGAATTTTTTAAGACTTCGTTTGTAGTGTCAAATAAAATTCCTAAATATTCTATGTTTAAATATGGTTGTTTTTGT
>JBKJLG010000305.1:0-2813 GCA_046596995.1 Chitinophagaceae bacterium | reverse complement strand
GCAATTGCAGGTATGGGTAAAATTGCAATGGCACAAAAAGATTATAAAAAAGCCATTGAACATTTTACAAAGGCTTACAGTTTGGTAAATGATTATTCTTTTAAAGATGATTTGATTGAAGCCTATTTATTGAATGGTGAAAAAGAAAAGGCTGATAATACTGCAAGATCAGTTATTGATATTCTAAGTAAGGATGCGGCGAAGGGAAATACCGATGAAAGTATCGGGCATTATGCTGATCGTGAATTGGCGTATGCCTATTTAAAAACAAATAATTATGATAAAGCACTTGAACATGCAATGATGGAATATAACCGGCGACCTGAAAATATAGACGTTAATGAAACGGTTGCCTGGGTATATTATAATAAACAGGATTATACAAATGCATTAAAATACATTACGGTTGCATTAAAAACAAAATGCAAAAACCCGGTTTTATTATGCCGTGCCGGTTTAATTTATTTTAAATCAGGTGATAAGCAAACTGCTAAAACTTTATTGCAGCAGGCGCTTGCAGGCAATCCGAATATCAGTTATCAGCTAAAAGACGAAAGTACTAAAACCTTACAAAGTTTATAATCTTTCATGCAAAGGACAAAAGAGATTAATCCAAAATATGTTTTCTTATTAATACTGTTACTTTTTTCTTCCTCAGTATTTTCTCATACAATTAATTATGCTTTAGAAAAGGCGCCTACAGGAAATGTAATTGCCTTCCCCATTTAATTATAAACTTTGCATGGTTTTTAAACTCTCTTCCTTTAGTTGATAATTAATATTTGGATTATTAGCCAAAGCCTGTTGCAACAGCGTTTTTGCCATTTGTTTATCCCCGGCTTTATTATAAATTAAACCGGCACGGCATAATAAAACCGGATTTTTGCATTTGGTTTTTAAGGCAGTAGTAATATATTTTACTGCATTTTTGTAATCACCTTTATGATAATACACCCATGCAACAGTTTCATTTACATCAATATTTTCAGGGCGGCGGTTATATTCCAGTAAAGCATGTTCCAGGGCTTTATCATAATTATTGATTTTTAAGTAGGCATAAGCTAATTCCCTATCTGCATAATGCCCTATGCTTTCATCACTATTGCCTTTTTCTGCGTCTTTGGTTAAATTTTCAATAACTTCTTTTACAGTTTTATCAGCTTTTTCTTTTTCGCCGCTTAGTAAGTATGCTTCTGATAATTCATCTTTAAAAGAAAAATCATTTACCAAACTATCTGCTTTCAAATAATAACCAATAGCTTTTTTATAATCTTTTTCTGCCAAAGCAATTCTGCCCATGCCTGCTAATGCATAAGGATATTCCGGACGTACTTCTAATGCAATGGTATAATGCATTTCAGCGTTTTTAAGATCTCCTGTTCTTTCATACAAATGTCCTAATTGAACACGTGCCCATTCGGTAGCTTCTTCACCGGGGCCGCCTGCATCCACAGCCATTTTCATGGCTACAATTGAGCCGGGGTAGTCTCCGTAAATTTCTCTTATGTAAGAAATTCTTGAATAGGATCTGAGGTCAGGCCGTATAGAAACCATCTTGTCTGAGTTGGCAACAGCAGAATCATAATTGCCCATTTCCACATTTCCATCTACAAGCATACCATATACAAATGCATTATATGGGTTTACCTGCTTCGCTTTTTCAGCAATAACCAATCCCTCAGCAAAATGATGTTGGGAGAGATAGATAAGTGATTTATAAATTAGCGCATCAAAATTTGTAGAATCATTTTTTAAAACGGTATTTACATATTTCATGGCTGCCATATCATAATACACATAGTTGCCCGTTACCCTGGCTTCCTGTATAAAAATTGCGGCCAAGCCCAATAGAGATTTTTTATCATTAGCATTTGTGTCCAGCGTTGCATAATATTTTGCTGCAAGCTTTTTTGTGCTCTCCCATTCATTTGTTTTGGCTAGGCTGCCTTTGCGGTTTAGCAGCGCATAGGTGGTATTATCTTTTATGGATTGCTGCTCTTTATATTTAACTACTATAAAAACTATTGCTGTTATAAAGAAGAAGATCGCAATAAAGTAAACAGTTTTTTTATTCATGGTACTTTAAATATTTTTTTTAAAAGAATACAAACGGGCTATAATAAAAAATCCGCAGTAAATTACTACGGACTTTTTACATAATCATTTAATTGTTTTACAGTTTAACCAACTTGGCTATTTTTTGAGGCTGCATATCTGCCAATACTTTAATATAATAAACACCACTTTGTAAATCTGAAGTTGACCAATCTATGGTATAAATCCCGGTATTGCGTTTAGTATCTAAAATTGTTTTAACCCTGTGTCCTGCAACATCATATAAATATATTTTTACATCTGTACCATTAAGTGTAACCCGGTATGTAATCTTATTATTATTACGTACGGGATTAGGAGTAGATGTAAAGAAAATCTCAGGAGATGAAATACCCAGTCCTGTACCACTTGGACCTAATATGGCTGGCTTCACGTAATTGGTTTCCAAGCCAGCTTTTGCCGTAGTGCCGGGCCATGGGGTTTGTACAAAAGGAAACGATGTTTTAAATGTAGTATCGTTATTTTCAATTCCTGTTTTGTAGTTAAGTACGGCTAATAATTTAGGTGTAACCGGATTAGGACTACCTGCAACATAATCATCATACCACACCCCAATGGCTGCTAATACGATACCTGATACTGCCTGTAATTCTATTCTCGTAACATCATCTTCTAGCCTTCTTCCATTAGGAAAACCATCCATGTTTGGTATATTTTGGATAGCTGTTGATTGATTAAATCTTGTATCAAGAAGCCCT
>JBKJLG010000115.1:0-5915 GCA_046596995.1 Chitinophagaceae bacterium | reverse complement strand
AAACCTTGATATTTTTCCTCCGTAAATAATATTCGGATCTAAAGGATCTGCAGCAACATATCCATATTCTTCTGCGCCTACAGGGTGCCAGTTATGAAAAGTTATTTGACCGTCATTGCTTCTGCTGGAAATACCAACAGAGCCACTCTCCTGCTGCCCGCTGAAAACGTTATAAGGAAAAGAATTGTCGGTACTTACATGATACATTTGTGCGGTGGGCTGGTTGTACCATGATGAAAAAGTTTCACCACCATTCACCGTTATAATCGCCCCTTGATCACTTGCGATTAAAATGACGTCCGTATTATTTGGATTTATCCAAATCCTGTGATAGTCATCACCACCGGGAGCCCCCCGAAATGCATTCCATTTTTTTCCTCCATCAATTGATTTCCATACAACAACATTAGCGCTGTAAACAATATCAGAATTATTGGGATCAACTTTTATTTCTGCAAAGTCGCTGCCTCGTCCCCAAAATCTTTCATCCTTATTCATCAATACCCATGATTCACCGGCATCATTACTCCTATATATCCCACCATATTTTCCTGCATCAACCGTGGCATATAAACGGTTAGGGTCAGATGGAGAAATACCAAAACCAATTCTTCCCAAACCCTGCTCTGTGGTGGGTAAACCTTTGGTTAATTTTTTCCAGGTTGTGCCCCCATCGGTTGATTTAAACAAGCCACTTTCTTTTCCATTCCATGCTCCATTCTCCCACGGGCCTTGCCTTCCAGCCCACATATCCGCATAAATGATATCAGCATTTTTGGGATCAATAGTAACCTGTATTGCTCCGGTATTTTCATCTTTATATAAAACTCTTTCCCAATTTTTTCCTCCATCGGTTGTTCTGTAAACACCACGTTCTGTGTTTGGTCCATACGGATGACCAAGCGCTGCAACAAAAACCCGGTTCTCATTTTTTGGGTCAATAGCAAGTCCACCTATTTGTTGAACATTATCTAAACCTAAATGAGTCCAGGTTTTACCGGCATCAATTGATTTGTACATTCCATTACCAACAGAAAGGTCGGGGCGCTGTAAACCTTCTCCACTGCCAACATAAATAACATTTGGATTGGAGGGAGATACAACAACATCGCCAATTGATCCTGTGGGCTGATCATCAAAAATGGGAAACCATGTTCTTCCATAGTCTGTTGTCTTCCAAACACCGCCATTGTTTACACCAATGTAAAAAACATTTGGTTGCTGCGGCACCCCTACTGCGCCAACAGTTCGTCCACCCCGGTGTGGTCCTATCATTCTCCACTTCATGCTGTTATAAAATGTTGGAGAAAATAACTGGGCAATTGCGTGAAGTGGAATTAATGAGATCAAAAAGACCACCGGAAAAAAATATTTTTTCATTTTTAAATTTTAAGTCGGCATGAAGGTAAAGAGAAAATGTACTGAGTAAACAACGGCAGAAGATTTAGCATCTAAAAATAAAAATGTACATGGGCCACCTATGTATAGACTGCGAAAATTTTACAGAACGGAAAAATTCAATATAAATTATTATCTAATTGATGCTTTTCACCTACAGGTTTTTTAAATATTTTTCCAAAGGGATATGTAATACCAAAAAAAAGCGTGGTAAATACAAAGTATTAAAAAAGAATCTTGCTCAAACATTGCAGCACATTATAGAAATAAAAAACCCTCCGTTCAGAGGGTTTATAATAAAGTTATTTAGAGCTAAGATTTGCTCGATAAAATAATAATTCAGACCAGGCATGATCAATAGCATTTCTTTGCGTTTTATTAAATTCATCCCAAGAACCTTCGCCATTTACTTGAATAAAACGGTCTTTCATAGGCTTACGAAATCCGGTAGTTCTCTCTTTTAATCCCTGCTTATATCGTGTTACATAAGAATATTGCGAAGGACCTGACGAACTGGATTCATACACTGCAACTGTTTGTCCGCCCAACTCCCAAGCTTTTTTAAGTCTTTTAATTTCACTTTCTACATCTGCTCCATAACCCGGTTTTGGGAAAACATGGTTTACCGCAATTTTATCTGAATAGTCAGTTAAGGCTATGGTACTAAGATCAGCACGATAAAGGCTGTACGAAGATTGCATTCTATCAGTTAATAAGGGAGAAATATTCATATCCCAATCTGATTGATGAGCTTTACCCAGGTCTCCCCTTGTATCCAGGTCATCCCAACTCATTGGGCCTTCGGTAATCTGGAAACCACTGGCATCAGGACCACTTTCAATACTGAAAACCCTCCACTTCCAAGTACCTGTATGATATTTTTGGGAATGGGCAGCCAAAGCTTTCTCAAATGCGGGACCCTTGTCCATTTTAGGGAAAACCCTTGTAACTGAAATAACATTTTTTTCTTGTGCAAAAGAAAAAAACGGAAGTGCAAGTAGCAATAGAATCAACTTTCTCATAATTTAAAATTTTAGTTTGGTAAATAAAAAAATAAAAAATGATGTTTTTTACAAGTTGTTTGCTAAGGAATCTCAAACAGGAGTAATGAATTGGTACACAGATTACGCCTAAAAACCCATACTTCAAAAAATAAATTTAAAACGTTATAGATGTTTGAAACAGAACTACTTCAGTGTTTCATCCAGCCATTTAAAAAATTCTTTTTGCCACACCATTGCATTTTGTGCGCTTAACACCCAATGGTTTTCTTCAGGCAAATACAATAATTTACTTTTTATACCACGCAGTTGTGCTGCCTGAAATGCCTGTAATCCCTGCTCAATACCTACACGATAATCTTTACCGCCCTGTACAATCATAATGGGTGTATTCCATTTATCAACAAAATTGCTGGGATTAAATTTCTCCAAACTTTTTTGCATGGCTTTATTATTTTTATCCCAATAGTTGCCGCCCAAATCCCAGTTGGCAAACCATAATTCTTCTGTTGTGCCCATCCAACTTTTTAAATCGAACAAGCCATCGTGTGCTATAAAACTTTTAAACCTGTTGTTGTGCAAGGCTGCCAGCATAAAAACTGAATAACCGCCATAACTTGCACCCACGCAGCCAACCCTGTTTTTATCTACATAACTTTCTTTTGATACAGCATCAATGGCAGATAAATAATCTTTCATTGCCTGCCCTCCCCAATCTTTACTAATATCTTCAGCCCACTTTGTGCCATTACCAAAAACCCCACGCCTGTCTGGCGCTACAACAATGTAACCTTGAGCCGCCATCAATTGAAAATTCCAACGATAAGAATAAAACGGAGTAGTGCCCTGCGGTCCCCCTAAACAAAATAATAATGTTGGATATTTTTTTGTTGCATCAAAATCTGGCGGATAAATTACCCAGGTTGGCATTTGAAGATTGTCTGTTGTTTTGATAAATCTTCTTTCAGCTTTGCTTGCGCCGATGGTATTGTACAAATTATCATTTACATGTGTAAGTTGTTTCAGTTCGCCTGTTGTAATATCTGCTGCATATATTTCAGGCGCATGATTCATATCAACCTTTGTAACAATAACTGCATTACCAGCCTGACCCGTAATATCTGTTATACCAAACTCGCCTTTGGTTATTTGCCTGATGGTTGATGCAGGCCTAGAGCCGCCTAATGTAATTTCAAATAAATGAGAAGTAGCTTTTATTGGAGCCAAAAAAAATATTTTTTTGCCATCATAACTCCACTTAAAAGCATCAACATGCAGATCATCCCTGCCGGCTGTTAAATTTATTTTACTGTAGCCAAACATAACGATCAGGTCTTGCTTATCCGCTTCAAAACCATCCCTTTTCATACTGAGCCAGGCAAGTGCGCCTTGCTTGTTGTATGCCGGATTAATATCGTAACCCATCATGCCTTCGGTAAGGTTGAATGTTTTTCCACTTTCTACATCATAGCGATAAAGATCAGTGTTGGTGCTGAGTGCATACGCCTTGCCGCTTTTCTTTTTAGTTACATACACAACATATTTACTGTCAGGGCTCCATATATAATCTTCATCACCACCAAAAGGTTTTTGCGGCGCATCATACTTTTCTCCCGGCATCAGGTCTTTCTCGTTTTCTTTTTTCCCATTTACCAATTTGGCCATAAATACATGATCAAATTTTCCATCTTCCCAGGTATCCCAATGGCGGTAATTAAGATCATCAAAAATGTAAGCGTTTGATTTTGTAAGCTCAGGATAAAGATCAACACCGGTAACATTTTGAACTTTTACCTCTTTATTATAAATTATGTATTTACCATCCGGAGAAATGTTTTTATCCTTGACCAAACTATCAGGGTTAAATGTTTGTATAGAAGAACCACCTGTTACAGGAACCGTAAAGCTTTCCTGCATGTTTTTGTTTTCCGCAATATTTGGTATGCTTACTGTATACACAACATTTTTCCCATCTTTGGAAATACCAACGCCTGATACTCTCCCGAGTTTCCAAAGGAATTCCGGAGTCATTTTATTTTGACTGGTAGCAGATAATGTTATGAATGCTAAAACAAATACAACAATATTCTTCATAAGATATTTTTAATTAAAAGTACAATATTTTGAATGGAGCTATTTCTAATATAGTTATAATTGTTCAGCCTTCAATTTGGGAAAGAAACTATCTTTTTTATCGCTCCGTATTTCTCAACTGCTAACAATAATTATGTTCAGCATCAACAATGAGTGCAGGATAATCAGCATACAGTTATAACTTCATTAATTACATCTTATTTAAAAACGTTTTTTGATTATTTACTACCCAGGTATTTATCCATCCAATCGAGCCATAAACGACTAACTTCCATTTGGCGCACAGGGTCACTGGCATTGTGTGCAGGAATATTCCAGGCAATAAACTTAGTAGTAACACCATTGTCTTTCAAAACATGGTATAATTTGTATGATTGTGTAACAGGCACACGTGGGTCGCCAATATTTGCAAGTATAAGTGTGGGCGCAGTAATTTTATGAGCCATACTAATTGGCGACTGATCAATATACAATTTCATATTATCGCCAACCCAGGGAGAGCCACCAATTGCATTGGCTCTATTTACATTGGCATCTCCCAAGTTATATTGATCTACCCAATCAGTAACTGCAGCCCCCGCAATAGCTGCTTTCCATCCTGGATAATGTCCTGCGAGCCATACGGTCATAAAACCGCCATACGACCAACCTGAAATACCAATTCTTGCGGTATCAATCATGCCGGTATTCTTGAGTTTAGCCAATCCTGCCATCACATCCCGGCCTGGGCCGGCACCAGCATCTTTAATAATTGCTTTTTTATAATCGCTGCCCATATTATCGCTTCCCCGATAGTTTGGTTCAAAAACAAAATAACCTTTATTTGCTAAAAGCTGAGTACGCGAAGAAAATGTTTCTACCGATGCAGCAGCAGGACCACCATGTATAATTAGAACCAATGGATATTTATTGCCGGCCACATAATTTACCGGATAGGTCAGGATGCCATTGTGCTTAAAGCCCTCAAGATCCCACCGCAATGTTTCTGACTTGCCCAAACTCATTAAGCTAATATCTTTATTAAAATGGGTAAGCCGGCGCGGTTGTGCGGAAGTTGAAGACATATAGTATAACTCCGTAGGTTGCTTAGGATCCGAAGCGGTAAAAGCAATGGCTCCGTTTTTATCAACAGAAGCATCAATCCAAAAAGACCAGGAGGGGCTGAGTGTGCCAAGGTTTAATTTTTTAGCAGCTCCGTTTAAAGGTTGAACCCAAAGAGATACACGATTATCATCATGCCCGCCTACTAATAAATTTTTACCATGTGGCATCCAAAAAGCACGGCTCATCTCACGATCGAGCGAGGTTGTTATGCAACGCCCCTCTCCTCCTGTGACTGGTGCCACATAAATATCATTTATATTTCCCTGGATACCATCCCGCACATACCAATAATTAATATAGTTGCCATCAGCAGAAAAT
>JBKJLG010000111.1:0-3028 GCA_046596995.1 Chitinophagaceae bacterium | reverse complement strand
CTTCAACCGATGTTTTTTTATTAAGCACTGTAGTTAATTCTGTAAGTGAACCTGTAATGGTTGGCACTCTTTGCGCTACACCATCCAGTTTACCTTTTAGCTCCGGCAAAACCAAACCAATTGCTTTTGCAGCACCTGTACTATTTGGAACTATGTTTTGTGCTGCCGCTCTTGCTCTTCTTAAATCTCCTTTTGGGTGAGGGGCATCAAGCGTATTTTGATCATTAGTATATGCATGAATGGTTGTCATAAAACCTGCGTTAATGCCAAATGTATCATTCAACACTTTTGCCATTGGAGCCAGGCAATTGGTTGTGCAAGATGCGCAGGAAATAATTGTTTCACTACCATCTAAAATAGTATGGTTAACATTAAACACAACTGTTTTAAGTTCCCCGGTTGCAGGAGCTGAGATAACTACTCTTTTTGCCCCGGCTGTAATGTGTGCCTGTGCTTTATCTTTATCTGCAAAAAAACCTGTGCTTTCTATTACTACATCTACATTGTGAGTACCCCATGGAATTTGTGCAGGGTCTTTTTGAGCATAAATTTTTATTTCATGACCATTCACTACAATTGCATTTTCGGTGGCAGTAACTTCCTGGTAAAATCTGCCTTGGGCACTGTCATATTTTAAAAGGTGAGCCAATACTGCGGGGCTTGTAAGGTCATTTATGGCAACTACATCAATACCTTCCATGTTATAAATTTGGCGAAATACCAACCTTCCAATTCTGCCGAAACCGTTAATAGCTACTTTAATTGAACTCATAGTGTAAATAATTTTTTTAAAATTTTATCCAAAGGGCTTCTTTGGAGAGTTGCAAAATTACATTATGTAATATATTATTAAGAATATTTTTGGAAACAAAATAGCCGAAGAGTATCTTTGCCGTCCCTTATAAAAAACGCCGCGTTGGTCAAGGGGTTAAGACGCCTCCCTTTCACGGAGGAATCACGGGTTCGAATCCCGTACGTGGTACAGAAAAAGTCCTGAACTATAACTAGTTCAGGACTTTTTTAATAAAAAATCCCGCCCTTTACGGGATTTTTCTGTTTTATCAGCTTGCGTTATTTCGCTGCTACCTCAAAATTTTTAAAGATAGACTTTACATTCTTTTGCACTTCTTTGCTGCTAAAGTAGTTTCCGTCAAGCTCTTCTTTTGTCCAGCCCTGCCAAATAGTTCTGTCAGTTTTTGCATCCATCATACTAATAGATACAGTACCTTCTTTTACAGGGGTTGTGTAATTATCATATCCTAAAAATTGTGAAGGATAATAAATACTTGCATACCTGCGGGTGTAAGGGTTGTAGTAAATTCTTGAATTGGGTCTGCTGTAAACCGCCTCGCTTTGCTCTCTAACGCCTTTTTCAATTAAAAGGTCATACGTTAACAAAAGATCAGGATTTGTTTTCACCTCTGTATAACCATTTTTCTGCAATTCTGCAGTTACTGAGTTTTTTAAATTTTGCTCAGCAATCTCATTCTTTAATTTATCCTTATTTTCTTTATCAATCCAGGCAAAAGTTTTGTAATTGCTGAGATTGGCTGATTCGTCTCTTTCAATGTGAGCCGTGGTAGTGCAGCTATTCAGGATAAAAGCACCTACAGCGAAGATGAATGCGTAATAACCTTTTACTATTTTCATGATATTTTATTTTTTAAGTTTTAGAACATATTATATACTACAATAAATATGCAGGCAGTTTTAAATGAAATGTGAAAATAAATTCTATAACTTAACGCATTTAAAATGGTAATTATAAAATTGAACTTTTTTAAATTCTGGTCATTAAATATTAAATGCAAAATGAAACAACTTACTATTTTGTTGCTGTTGCCATCATTAATGTTTGCACAAAATGCTGCAACAACGGGTGCTCAAAAACTCGCTGCCTTTAAACAACATCGGGCAATGGTGCAGCAATCTCCATACAAAAATATTCAATGGCGATTGACAGGACCCGATAATAAAAGTGGACGCAGTACAGATGTTGCCGGCATAACTGGTAACCCAAATATTATGTATGCCGCTTATGCTACCGGTGGGTTATGGAAAACTGAAAATGCGGGTGAAACATGGAAACCAATATTTGATAAAGAAGCAACACAATCCATTGGTAATATTGCTTTAGCACCATCTAACAATGATGTATTATATGTGGGCACTGGTGAAGCAAATATTTTTAGAGCATCATTGCCAGGAACCGGCATGTACAAATCTATTAACGGTGGTAAAAGTTTTACGCATATTGGTTTGGAAAACTCAGGAACAATTGCAAGAATACTTGTACATCCCAAAAATGCGGATAAAGTGTATGTAGCCGCAAGCGGAAATGAATGGACGTACAACAAAGAACGGGGTGTATATCTTTCTGAAAACGGTGGCAAAACCTGGAAAAATATTTTATTTGAAAGCGATAAAAGCGGATGCATAGATCTTATAATGGATCCTCAAGACCCGAATACAATTTATGCAAGCATGTGGAACCGCATTCGCCGCAGATGGAGTGATCCTGTGCCTGAAGGTGGAGATAATATTTATAAAACAACTGATGGCGGTAAGAGTTGGAAGAAAATAAATAACGGTTTACCCGCTACAAAAATGACCGGAAGAATAGGATTGGCAATTTCAAACTCAAATCCAAATGTGTTATATGCATTTGTAGATGATCATAACAAAAAACGTGATCCTAAGCCAAACGAAATGGATGCTTACCAAAGAAAAGTTCAAAAAGTTGTTATCGGCGCAGCCATTTATCGCAGCAATGATAAAGGAGAAACCTGGCAAAAAATGGCGGAGATACATGATTTTTTTACACCCTTTTCCGGAACGTATGGTTGGGTTTTTGGGCAAATAAGAGTTGACCCGAAAGATGAAAATGAAGTATATGTTATGGGAGTAACGATGGGTAAATCAACCGATGGTGGCAAAACATGGAAACAGTTTGGAGCTTTTGACCGCAATAGCGATAACATTCACGGAGATAACCATGCAATGTGGTTTGACAATGAAAATCCCGATA
>JBKJLG010000089.1:0-5580 GCA_046596995.1 Chitinophagaceae bacterium | reverse complement strand
AAATGATAACTGGGATATTTATTCTTCTACCATTTCCCGCAAGGATGAAACATATTTTTTTGCATCCACTGTTTTAAAAGAAGAGCCATTAATTGCTACCAACGCAGAAGAATTTTTACCAAAATATTCGCCCGATGGAAAAGAAGTGGCTTACTGGGAGAACAGGAATATTTTAAAAGTTTACAATATAACATCTAAACAAAGCCGCACATTAATACCTGCCGGAAGAAATTATAGCTATGCAGATGGAGATATAGATTTTGAATGGAGCCCGGATGGAAAATACATTTTAGCAAACGATGAATATTTTGGTTTTGGCGGCAGCCATGCTGCCTTGATAAAAGCAGACGGAACAGGCAATATTATTCACCCTGTAAACAGCGGCTTTGGAGAAAACAATTTAAAATGGGCTATGAATGGTAAGGGCCTTACCTGGACAAATCACCGGGAAGGTAGGCGCTCACTGGCTTTTCAGGGAAACCGTGAAGTAGATATTTATGCTTTGTTCTTTGACCAGGATGCATATGACAGATATAAATTATCAAAAGATGAATATGCCTTGCTGAAAGAAAAAGAAGATAAAATGAAAACAGATAAATCCACTTTAGATTCTGCGGCAAAAAAAGCAGGAGAAAAAAGAGACTCTGCTTTAAAAAAATGGTCGCCCGATCTTACCAATCTTGATGATAGAAAATTTCGCTTAACCATTAACAGTGCTTCTATTAGTGATTATGCAGTAACACCCGATGCAAGCAAAGTGTATTACCTCGCTGCGTTTGAAAAAGGATTTGACCTTTGGGTAACAGAACCCCGGACAAGAGAAACAAAAATATTGGCAAAGCTGGGCGGTACACCCAGCGGTATTGAAATGAGTAAAGATGGCAAAAGTGTTTTTGTAACAAATCGTGGCGCCCTGGTAAAAATTGATGAAGCAGGAAAGCTAACTCCCATTTCTGTTAACGGAGAAATGATATTGAACAGCGCTGCGGAAAGAGAATATATTTTTAATCATGCATGGCGTCAGGTTAAAGAAAAATTTTATGATCCTACCATCCGCAATATGGATTGGAAAATGTACAAAACCACGTATGCAAAATTTCTTCCCCACATTACCAACAACTACGATTTTCAGGAACTGTTAAGTGAAATGCTGGGAGAACTAAATGCATCTCATACAGGCGGAAGATATTCACCACAGTTAGGTGCAACAGATAACACAGCTTCTTTTGGTTTGTTGTATGATGAAACTTTTACGGGCAATGGCTTAAAAGTATCTGAAGTAATTGCAGGCGGACCAATGGACAAAGCAGGCAGTAAAGTTCGTGCCGGTAATATCATTGAAAAAATTGATGGTATAAACATAAATGACGAAAGCGATTGGAATGTAATGCTTAACAGAAAAACAGGTGAAAATACTTTGCTAAGCTTATATGATGCTGCAACAGGAAACCGTTGGGATGAAACAGTAAAGCCATTTACTGCGGGTGAAGAAGGTGCATTAATGTACCGCAGATGGGTAAAGAAAATGAGCGACATGGTTGATAAATTAAGCAATGGAAAAGTTGGCTATGTACATGTACAGGGAATGAATGATGGAAGTTACCGGACAATGGTTGATGAAGTAATGGGTAAAAATGCAAACAAAGAAGCTTTGGTTGTTGATACAAGATTTAATGGCGGCGGCTGGCTGCATAATGATCTGAATACATTTTTAAGCGGAAAGCAATATTTAAAATTTGCGCCACAGGGTAATATGATAAACTCAGCAGAGCCCATGGACCGCTGGACAAAACCAAGCATTGTGGTGATGAGTGAAAGCAATTACAGCGATGCATTTATTTTTCCATATATATATAAGCAAAATGGTATTGGTAAATTAGTGGGGATGCCTGTAGCAGGTACCGGAACTGCAGTTTGGTGGGAAACACAGATTGACCCCACAATGGTATTTGGTATACCAATGATAGCAACCATTGGCAAAGAAGGCAGGCCTACAGAAAACTTACAGGTAGAGCCGGATATAAGAGTGCCATTGCCTTACGAAGATTTTTTAGCAGGAAAAGATCCGCAATTGGAAGCAGCAGTAAAAGAAATGCTTAAGGAAATAAAGAAATAATAATCTTATTCAAATCCCTTCTCTGCCAACAATTGTTTACAGCAGAGAAGGGATTTTTCGGCTAAAAAAGAAAATAAGTGCTGATGAATATAATGTTACACAGGGGTTCAAAAATTTTATATAAATATTTTTTTTCGCTTCTGGTATTCTCATTAATTTTTGCACAATTATATTCCCAGGCAAAATTCTACGCAGCATCCAGTTCAAAAAAAATGGGTAAAAATGAATATGTGCAAATTCAGTTTACCGTAGAAAATGCTGCCTCGGTTGAACAGATCATTCCCCCAGCATTTAAAAATTTCGCTGTTGTAAGCGGGCCCAATCAGCAAAGCGGCGTCACCATAATTAATGGAAATATGATGCAGAGCATTTCGCTTGGCTATGTATTAAAACCATTATTCACGGGGCGTTTGGTTATTGCACCGGCACTTGCAAAAGCTGATGGAAAGGAACTAAAAACGCTCCCCCTCACCATCGAAGTAAGTAATTCTTCATCTAATAATTCAGGCACAAATACACTTTCACCTTATGGCAATTTGCAGCAAAATTATTCTGAACCTGCAAACCAATTGTATGATGATTATATTTTAAACAAGAACGAAAATGTACAAGAAAAAATAAAAAAAAACATTTTTGTAAAGATAGATGTTAGTAAAAACTCGTGTTACGTTGGGGAGCCTTTAATTGCCACTTATAAATTATTTACAAGATTAAAATCAGAATCAAACGTAACCAAAACCCCTTCTTTCAATGGCTTTTCAGTAAGTGAACTGGAAATGCCTGATAATTATTCTCTAACAACAGAAAAATATAATGGCAGGGAATACAATGTTTACACACTTAGAAAAGTGCAGCTATATCCATTGCAAACAGGTGCACTTAATTTAGAACCGGTTGAAGTGGAGAACAGGATAAATTTTTTAAAAGGAGAATATACTGCAGGAAAAAAAGGAATTGCTTTATACGATCTGCTGCGGGAATTTGCCAATGAAACTGTATCTGGTGAAGCAACAGATCAGCGAACGGTAAATCTTTCATCAAAGCCGGTAAGTATAACGGTAAAACCGCTACCTGAAGATGGAAAGCCTGCAACTTTTAAAAGTGCTGTGGGCAAATTTGAGATAATAGCATCATTGCAAAAAAATAGTATTTCAACGGATGATGCCGGCAGCTTACAAATCATTATTTCGGGCCAAGGAAATATTCAAATGATAAATGCGCCTGAAATTAAGTGGCCACCCGGCATTGAAGGCTTTGAGACTAAATCTGCAGAAAACATAGATAAGCTAAGTGTGCCAATGAAGGGACAAAAAATATTCACTTATCCTTTTACAATACAAAATGAGGGAGAGCATGTTATTCCTGTTATTGAATTTTCTTATTTTGATGCAGGGGTACAGGCTTACAAAACCATTAAAACAAATCCAATTACGCTTACCGTAAAAAAAGGGAAACGCAATGCAAACATTTCAAATACTTCATCTAAAAGCAAAGCAGTAAAAAACAACAATACGCTCTATTATAATCGCTGGTTTATTTTAAGCGGAATATTTTTAATGTGTGCCTTGTTATTTTTAATTTTTAAAAGAAATAAAAATACAGCTGATAAAATTTCTTTGGTTAAAGAGAGTAAAACCGGGGATATAGATTCTTTTGTTATACCGGTCAACCCTATTTCAACTGCAGAGAATTTGCTGCTGGCTGATAAACCACACCAATTTTACAAAGAGATGGAAGCCTGCCTAAAAAGTTATTTATCCCAAAAATTAAAAATTCCTGAGCAGGAATTATCGAGAAAAAAAATAAATGAGCGGCTCGATAAGTGTAATGTAACGGTCAATACCTCGCTTTTAGTCAATTCGGTTTTAGAAGATATTGAGCTAAATTTATACGCCATGGCATCTTCAAAAATACAAATGGAAGCGGTTTATAATAAAGCAAATGAAGTTGTATCGCTGCTTGATAAGCAGGTTTGCTAAGGCGTAAATTTATATCCGATGCTTCTGGCAGAATGAAAATATTTTGGATTACGACTGTCTTCTTCAAAATATTTCCGGAAGTTTAAAATAAAATTATCAATGGTTCTTGTAGTAGGGTAAACATTATAGCCCCAAACAGATTGTAAGATTTTTTCCCGTGGTACTACATCGTTCTTATTCTCTATTAAAAGCTTTAACAGCATTATCTCTTTTTTGGTGAGAGATATTTTTTTTCCATTTTTTACGGTTGCTATCAGCGATTTAAAATGAATGGTGTTTTTGCCAAAAGTATATTCCTCTGCCGCAAGCTTTGTTGTATTGCGGCTGCTTTTATTTATAAGTTTATTAACCCTTAATAAAAGTTCTTCTAAATTAAAAGGCTTGGTAAGGTAATCGTCTGCGCCTTTTTTAAGGCCTAAAACCCTGTCGGCACTGCTGTTTCGGGCACTTAACATTAATATCGGCGTTTCATTTTGTTGCAGTCTTATATTTTCGCAAACGCTTATGCCATCCAGCTCCGGTAGCATAATATCTAAAATTATAAGATCGAAATATTCATTCTTAACTGCTTTTAATGCAGCGGGGCCATCATAAACCGGTGTTACCTCATAGCCTTCCAACTCCAAATTTAATTTCAGCGCTTCCGATAAATTTTCTTCATCTTCTACTAATAAAATCGAATATTTTTTATTCATCATTTATGATTTATCCTCTCGCAACAGGATTGTAAAAATGCTGCCTTCCGGGTTTTTATCTGTGATAACTATTTCACCACCATGTTGGGTAACAATTTTTTTTGTAAGATACAAACCCAGGCCTGTACCTTTTGCATTGCGTGTATGTACATCACCGCCACGGTAAAATTTATTAAATATTTTTTCTTTTTCACCTGCTTCAACGCCTTTGCCTTCATCAGAAACTGAAAGTTGAATGGCGGTTTTTTCATTTTGCAATGCAATTGCTATTTTCTTTTCTTTAGCGGAATATTTTACTGCATTATCTAACAAATTATTTATTGCCATTTGCAACATTAACCTATCGCCGGTAAAATAAATGTCATGTTTTACTTCCACATCAATTATTCGTTTCGGAAAACGCTGAACATAATCCTGAACACATTCATTTACCAGTTCTGATAAATTTATCTCTTCGGTTGTAAGCTGATAACCTGCTTCTATCTGGCTTGCCAGTAATAAGTTATTACAAAGTGTATTAAGCCTGTTTGCTTCCTGCAATGAACTTGATATCAATTGTTGCTGTTTTTCTTGTGAAAGGGTGTGCTTTTGCAGCGTTTCTAAATTTAATTTAGTAACCGCAATGGGTGTTTTTAATTCGTGAGTTATTGCCATCATAAAATTTTGCTGTTGCTGCGATTGCTTGAATTGTCTGCGAACAGCCCTGAAAACCACGACAGCACCAACTATTATTAGTAAAAGGAAGGTTATACCCTCGCCGATATATTGGGAAGTCTTGCGCTTATTTTCG
>JBKJLG010000041.1:0-3829 GCA_046596995.1 Chitinophagaceae bacterium | reverse complement strand
AAAAATTCTTCTGCGTTGGTAGCAATTAATGGCTCTTCTTTTAAAACAGTGGATGCAAAAAAATATGTTTCATCCTTGCGGGAAATGGTAGAAGAATAAATATCCCAGTTATCATTTCTTTCAGCAGCATAAATCAGGCTGCGTCCGTCAGGGCTCCATTGCAGCATTCTTTCCTGTTGGGGTGTATTGGTAATTCTTTTTGTTTGAGAACCTTCTACGCTGCTTACAAAAATTTCTCCACGGGTTACAAATGCAATTTCTTTACCGTTAGGGCTTAACACAAATTCAGTAACACCTCCGCTTACCGGTAATATTTTTTCAACACCGGCACGTCCATCATTAAAAATCTGAATATTTATTTTTTGTGCCTTAACGCCTTCCTTCATGGTATATATTTCACCGTTGTAGGTAAAGCAAAGCGTATTATCATCAGCTTTAGATAAATGCCTTACAGGATGACTAGTAAAGCTGGTAAGCTGTTTACTTTCTGAGGTATTGTTTAAAGATATTTTATAAATATTTTGCGATCCACCTTTTTCGCTCAAATAAAATGCGTTATTATCATCTGCAAAAACAGGTTCTCTATCCTCACCATCATTAATAGTAATTTTTTTGTAAGATTTATTTTTTACATCATACGTCCAGATATCCCTTGTAACGGCGGAGGTATGGTGTTTGCGCCAGGCATCTTCATATCCTTTTCTATCCTGAAAAATGATTTGTGATCCGCTGCGATTATAATGTGCTGCTTCCATTCCGGCGGCGCTCACTAACACTGCTCTCCCCGCATTTACTGATACGCTGTATAAATTTAGAAATATTCCTTTTTGTGGAAACCGCACACTTTGTGCCGGAGCATTTCTGCCACTCCCAAAAATTATTTGTTTATTATCCGGAGAAAAATCATAAGGATAATCATTTGCGCTGTTAAAGGTTAAGCGCTTTGCTATTCCACCTGAAGAAGGGATAGTGAAAACATCAAAATTTCCATATCTGTCACTGGAAAATGCAATGGTTTTTCCATCATGGCTCCATACCGGCATCATATCATGGGCTTCATGAATGGTTAATGGTACGGCTGTTCCGCCTGTTGCATCTACTCTGTAAATATCGCCTTTATAGCCAAACAAAATTGTTTTTCCATCAGGAGAAATTGATGGATACCTTAACCATAATGGGTTTGACTGCGAATAGGAAAAACCTACAAAAAACACCCCTATTAAAAAGCCAGTAAACTTTTTCATATAAAAAATATAGATTGATGAGAAATGATGAACTTGCAATATATTAAATAATTGAAGTTTATGAATGGATATGTTGATCTGTTATATGAGCGGTTAAAGGCGCATTCTCATACTTTTCATAAAGTGGTAGATTTTAATGCGGAAAAAGATAAATTGGTACTGTTAGATTTTACCAAGGATAATAAAGAACTGGATGAATTGGACCTTACTGATACACTATCTTTTTCAGAATATGTTGCCGCTGCTTTAAAAAAACGCAAAGCAAAATTTGGTATTGGTGGCTATAATGAAGACAGGGTTTTGTATAAAAGAAGCCAGTTGTTTGACAGTAAAGTAACACCTCGTACGCTGCATCTGGGCATTGATATTTGGGGAGAAGAGGGCACAAAAGTTTATGCACCTTTGGGTGGCATGGTGCACAGCTATGCTTTTAATAATAATTTTGGAGATTACGGAGCAACGCTGATATTAATGCACCAGATTGATTCGGTTATTTTCTATACATTATATGGTCATCTCAGTCTGGATGATATAGCGAGGGTTACTGAATTTCAATACATAATTCGCGGGCAGGTTATCGGGCATTTTGGCAAGCCGGAAGAAAATGGAAACTGGCCACCGCATTTGCATTTTCAAATCATAAAAGACATGAATGAATACTCCGGTGATTATCCCGGTGTTTGTAATGTTAATGAAGCTGAAAAATATTTATCCAACAGTGGCAACCCTGATGTTATTTTAAATATGCTGCAGTTTGTAAAAGCAGAAGTTTAATAGTTATAATAATTTAGCAAGATATAAATGCAAGATCATCAGTTGCAATATATTTGCGTCTATATAAAATTGATTGTTGATGATTTTGCACCTTGCCGATGATGAAAAAGTAATTAGCAGAGCTATAGAAATATTTGACAAGGCCTTCCCTGAAAAAAATTTGTTTGTTGTTGATGTACCCAATTCAGATTATGTATTTAAACATGTTGAGCTGAAAGAAGATGTAGTAGCAGCCGTTTTTGGCTCCAGCCAATTTTATAAAACCATCGGAGATTTAAACCAATACTCGGCAATTGTTTTTCACAACCTAACTCGTAACAAATGCAGGTTTATAAAAAAAAATAAAACATATCCGGCTAAATTTATCTGGATATTATGGGGCTTTGACCTTTATAGTTTTCTTGAAACAAAGGGCTATAATCTTTACGTAAATAAAAAAGATTTTAATGCTTTAACCAGGCTTAAAATAGCGGTTAAAAAAATTCTTCAAAAAAACTTTTATAATATTTTGTATGCAGCAGCTTACAAACGTATTGATATTTGTGCCTGCCCCGCAAAAGGAGATTACGAGCTGTTAAAAGAAAAAATTGATGTAGATGCAAAATGGCAATGGTATAATTATTTTCCGGTAGATAGCATTATCAGAAAGCTAAATCTTGGGGAAACTGTAAGCGGCGATAATATTTTGGTAGGCAACTCAGGGGCCATAACCAATAACCATGTAGAAGCATTTAGATTATTACAAAAGTTTAATCTGGGCAGCCGTGCTGTTATTACACCCCTTACGTATGGAGATGCGATGAACATAAACCATGTTATTAATGAAGGCAAAAAAATATTACCTGAAAACTTTTCTCCTGTTTTAGGCTTTTTGCCCATAAGCGAATACAACTATGTAATTAAAGAATGTAGCATAGTTATTATGCCACATTTGCGCCAGCAGGCTGTTGGTAACTTAATAATATTATTATATCTGGGAGCAAAGGTTTATCTCTACAAAAAAAATCCTTTGTTTAAATATTTTAAAAGCCTGGGATTAATATTTTTTAGCATTGAAGAAGATTTAACAACTACTAATGAAAATGCATTAATAGCGTTGGATCAAGATGCACAATCTAAAAACCGCACAATTACCTTACAGGAATTTAACGAAGAAAAAACGCTTAAAGAAATTAAGTTAATGTTGCAAGCATAAATTAAGCATGACATTAAAAGAGAAAGCTTTAAAGGGTGTAAAATGGACAGCCATCTCTTCGTTTTCAGGCTCTGCCGCCCAGCTGGTTCAAATAATTATTCTTACTCATTTTCTTTCGCCTTTGGATTTTGGTTTGTTTGCAATTGCTGTAATTGTTTTATCCTTCTCACAAATGTTTATTGATTTTGGTGTATCAAATGCTATTATTTATAAACAGGATATTACAAAGCAACAGCTTGATACTTTATACTGGCTCAATATTTTTTCGGGCATAGTTGTTTTTGGGCTGTTATTTTTTGCGGCGCCAATAATTGCAAATTTTTATGAAGAGCAAAGGCTTACATTTTTAATCCGCCTCATCAGCATTATTTTTTTAATTCAACCATTTGAGCAGCAGTTTTTAATTCTTTTAAAAAAAGAATTATTATTTAATCAAATTGCTAAAAGAGATATTATTTCAAAAATTATTTCTCTTATTACTGCTGTAATACTTGCTATGTCTGGGTTTGGTGTTCTAGCACTAGTGTATGCCCATCTTGCAGGCGTTGTTGTCTCTACCTTTTTAATGATCTATATCGGCTTGCAACACCACCGTCCGGCTTTGTATTTTAATCTC
>JBKJLG010000011.1:0-7633 GCA_046596995.1 Chitinophagaceae bacterium | reverse complement strand
TTTAACAACAGGCTATAACTTCAGCAATAATATTTTGCTAAGGCATGGCTTTACCAAAAGAGGAAGAACAATTTCGGCTGGTGTTACTACAAGCTTTAACAACAGGGATGCAGAAACTTTTTTAAACTCTAACACAAAATATTATACAAACGGAACAATAAAAGATTCCACTGTGGATCAATTTACCAGCAATGTAACCAGTGGCTATACAATAGCCGGAAACCTGGTTTATACCGAACCGCTTTCTGCTAAATCTCAATTACAATTTAATTACAATCCATCATTCACAAAAAACAAAGCAGACCAGGAAACGTATCAGTATGATGTAGCGGCCAAAAATTATTCTATTTTAACAACAAAGCTTTCAAACAAATTTGATAATACCTACGCCACACAAAATGGAGGAGTAACTTACCGCACAGGAGACAGGGACAATCAATTTTCAGTTGGTGTTAGTGCACAAAGTTCTAACCTTGAAAGTGACAGAACTTTTCCTACAAAATCATCTGTAGATAAATCTTTTTTTAATATTTTACCTAATCTGCAATTGCGCAGAAAGCTTTCTACAAAAAGCAGTATCAATGTATTTTTCAGAACATCTGTTAACGCACCCTCAGTAACACAATTGCAGGACGTGGTTAATACCGATAACCAATTGCAATATTCAACCGGCAATCCTGATCTTAAGCAACAGTACACAGGTTTTTTAGTTACCCGTTATACATTTACAAACACTTTAAAAGGGCAAAGTTTTTTTGCAAATCTTTTTATTCAAAAGATAAATAATTATATAATCAATTCAAGTTTCTTTACAACTAAAAAAGATTCATTGCTTTCCTCCGGAATTTTGTTACCAAGGGGTGTAGCCTTATCAAAGCCCGTAAATGTTGATGGCTACTGGAGTGTACGCTCTTTTTTAACGTATGGCGCTCCGCTTAAATTTATAAAAAGTACCATGAATGTAAATGCAGGTGTTACTTACAGCAAGTTGCCCGGATTAAATAATGCTTCAAAAACGCTTATTGATAATTACAGCTATAACGCAGGTGCAGTAGTGGCCAGTAACATCAGCCAGTATGTTGATTTTAATCTTTCTTACAACGCCAATTTTAATGTTGTAAAACAGCAGCCTGCACAAAATGTAAATAACGATTATTTTACCTCTACCGCAGGTATTCAATTTAATATGCTTTCTAAAAAAGGCTGGTTTTTGCAAAACGATTTAAACAACCAGGTATTCAATTATAAAAGCAATACGCCTGACCAAAATTTTTGGCTGTGGAATGTAAGTGCCGGTAAAAAATTTCTGAAAGATCAAAAAGGAGAATTAAAACTTTCAGTATTTGATCTGCTTAAGCAGAATAAAAGCATTACCCGTACTGTTGAATCAAATTATGTTGAAGATATTCAAAGCCAGGTGCTGCAACAATATTTCTTGGTAACTTTCACTTACAAATTAAAGAATTTTGGAACGGCTGCAACCAGGGCACAAAACAACCGCAACCGTGAACAAATGCATGGCTTTTAAAATAATTACTATTGACTGAATGGGAATTAATTGAACAACTTAAGCTAAAAGATGAAGCGGCTTTTAAAACCATAGTTTACACCTGGCAAAATATGGTTTACAATACCGTGTTGGGAATAGTACAAAGCCAGGAAGATGCCGAAGATATTTCGCAGGAAATTTTTGTAAAGGTTTATGAATCAATTAAGAATTTTAAAGGCGAATCAAAATTTTCTACCTGGATATACCGGATAGCCGTTACCCAATCTCTGGATCATTTAAGGAGAAAAAAAAGAAAAAAGCGTTTTGGTTTTATTGAAAGCCTGTTTGGTAAAAATGATGAATTGGTACATGATCCGCCATATTTTTATCATCCTGGTGTGCAGTTAGAAAACAAAGAAAGTAATACGATCTTATTTAAAGCAATAACAGCATTATCAGAAAACCAAAAAACAGCATTTGTATTAAATAAGGTAGAAGGATTAAGCTATCAGCAAATAAGTGAAATAATGCAAACAACAGAGTCGGCGGTAGATTCTTTACTTCAAAGGGCTAAAACAAATCTTAGAAAAAAACTTGAAAATCATTATAGCAAAACCTGAACAAAGACGCAGGTTTTTTTACCATTCATCGTCTAAAATATTGAGTTATGAAAACAGATTCTTCTAAAGAAAATAATATTGAAGCGGCACTTAAAAGTTTGGATGGCGCACAAGGCGCAACGCCATCACCTTTTTTTTATGCAAAGGTTATGGGCAGGCTTAGCCGCAGGCAAAATACCTTTTGGGAAAATTTTAATGCATACATCAGCCGGCCGGTAGTTGCTTTTGCCACTATTTGTTTAATATTTTTTGTAAATATAATTGCGGTTTATTCTAACAGCCTGCAAAATACATCTGCTGTTGCAGAACAAAATGAAATAGCCTCTGCAGATGAATACACACAGGTAAACAATACTTTTTACGATCTTGAAAATATAAAACCTTAATGACAGCTACCGCAAAAAATAAATCGCTTATTGCAGTTATCATTTTTTTATTGATAACAAATATTGCAATGCTTGTATTCCTTTTGTTTTTTAATACATCCGGCAAAAGAATGAGGGGGAAAGAAGATGGAATATCAGCTTTTTTAAAAAAAGAAGTGCAGTTTGATGAAAAACAAATGGATGCCTACAAAACAATAAAAGACAAACACATCCAAATTTTAAAGCCTGCATTTGAAGCAATGCGTACGGCAAAAGATAGTTTTTACAATTTGCTTTACCAGGCACAAACCACTGACTCAATGGTTGCGCAAAAAGCTGCGGCAATAAGCAATAAACAGACTTTTTTAGATGTGAGTATGCTACAGCATTTTAAAAATGTAAGGCGACTTTGCAAGCCTGAGCAATTACCCAAATTCGATTCTTTATTTAAAAATGTTATACAGCGGTTTACACACGGAAGATTTGTAAAAAAGTCTGATAAAAAATAATAAAATGATATGTTAAACGTAAGGTTTGCAAGTATGCATCATCTTATCTTTATTATACAACAATTTTTCAAATAAAAATAGAAATATGAAAAACAAATTTACTTTATTGGCTGTATTGCTTTTTGCAGGAATACTTAGCACATATGCACAAGGCGGACAACGCCGTACGGTGGAAGAGCGGGTGAATATGACTATCGGCAGAATTACTGACAGTTTAAGTTTAAACACAGCCCAGCAAGGTGATGCAAAAAATACTTTTACTGAATATTATAATTCCATGGATAAATTAAGAGAAGGATTGGAACCGGGTAAAAGGCCCGAAAAAGCAGACATGGACAAGGTTACTGACATGCGGGATGCTAAATTAAAAATTATTTTTACTGAGCAGCAGTATGCTAAGTATAAGGCAATGGAAGCAGCCATGCGCCAAAGAAATTCTCAGCGCCCAGGCGGACAATAAGAATTTGGTTTAAGACTTATGTTGATTAACCCCGGTTTTTTACCGGGGTTTTTTTATTTTCTGCTGGAGATCCTTTTTTTCATTTATACATTTTAATTTATTACTTCAGCATTTTCTTTTAAACAATTTTCTATTCTCTCTTTCACGCTTTCATAATCAGTATAGCCCTTAGCCAGTAAATAAAATTTTGACTCACTCAACTGCAAAAGCAATGCAGGATAAGCTGTTACCTGTAACTGTTGGCAAAGCGCAAATTCATAATACGCTAACTCTTTATATTTTTCATCATTCAGCTTTTCATAAAATTCTTCTGCAGGTAAGTTATATTTTTCTAAAAGATGCCGGAAAGCTTCATTGTCTGTTAAGTCACGACCTTCAGCATGCAAAGCGTATTGCAAATCTGTAGCAAAGACTACCTGCTGGTCCGGAAAATATTCTTTAAAAACACATAAGGCAATGGCAGGCTTTTCAGAATTAGGATACCAGTCGCTGGCATCAGGATGATTGATATGCCATAGATAATCCTCGCCGAATTTTACTCCGGTTAATTCCTCAACATTTTTATAAGCTGACTTAATATAAGTTGCGGTAGCACTGATGTGCACAGGTTCTTCAGGCAATATCATTCCTCCCGATAAAACTTCTATTTCGAGTTTTGCTTTATAGTCAGAGTTTATTTTTTTCATTACTTCACTAAATCCGTAGCACCAGCCGCAATAAGCATCGTAACAATAAATTAATGTGGGCATGAGGGTTTAGGGTTTAGATTCAATCAGGGATAATTTATTTAAATAATCAGCAATGTATTCATCCTTCTTTTTTAATTTGTATTGCATGATAAAGCGTGGGTGGGATAAGGGAATGATTTGCTTAAAGAATTTCATATAATCATTAAGTTTTGACAGATACTTGAAATTTTTACCATCTCCCAAACAAAAAGCAACATCACGATTTATACCAAACTTAAATTGTTTGTGCATGCAATCAACCACAAAATCTTTTATATCATGCTGCAAATTTTTATCATCGTAATAATTTAAATTTTTATTATGCATTGTAAAACCCAGCGGACTTACAGCGGTGATATAAAATTTTTTATAAAATATTTTCGGGCCGCCGAAAGCATTGATCATATCATAAATAAAAAGGGAGGAAAGCTCTTGTTTCTTTACCCAAACATTTTCTATGGCGCAATCATTGTGCAACCGGATAGGATCTGTAAAAGGGATACCAGTAACGCCGCCTCCAAACCTCCCGGGATTGATACCGATGATCATGTGGCGTTTATGGTTATCGGTATAAAATTTTTTGTAGAATTGAGTACATGTCTCAAAAGCAACTTCATCTTTAAACGGATTCATTACTTTAACATCATCAGGCAGTGGAATATCTAATTGAAGTTCTTTTAGAAAGGAAAGTATTTTATCTGCCACATTCATCAGAAATATTATTGCAGGCGATATTCCTTAGACAATATATCGGAAGGAATATGTAGAATTTTGCTAAAAAGCCGAATCATATTTAGAGATAAGGGCTGTTTATAATTTAACACTTTACTAATCGTTCCTTTATCACCGTAATGCTTCGCCAGGTCAATAGGTTTGTAATCGAATTCCTCCATTCTGATTTTTATGAGTTCCACAGGGTCCACATTTGGCAAACTCCATTTCTTTTGTTCATATTGATTTATAAGGTAAGCTAATAAAAGTTTCTCCTTATGTTCACGAGTCCCCTTTTTACCAATTCTCACCTGTTCAAATCTGGTTATACCGATCTTATAATCTGCATCGCTTTCAAATAAAAACCATTGCTGTGTTGCCATATCAAATTGTTTCAGGATTTATATTATCATATTCTGTATGTGTACCAATAAATCTAATTTCAACAATCTTATCATCATAATGAATATGTGCAATTAGTCTATAACTATTATGCACTATTTCAAATCTTGCTCTATTGTTTTTTATCATTTTTGCCTTTGGAAAATCTTGTAATACATCTTGTTTTTTCGCCCATACTACATTTTCTACCACCATTTTCCAGGCAGAAAGGCTTTTTCTTGCATTTGCATGTTTTTTCCCAAACTGGTTAAGTTTATTTAAATAAACAATCAGCATTTACAAATATAGATTATAGTTGGTAATTTGCCAACTTTATAAAAAGGGTCAATGCGCTTCCAGCCAGTTTTCACCAACGCCAACTTCAGCATCTGATGGAACATCATTGGGTAATTTTAATGCCGTCTGCATACAATCAATAATAATTGGCTTTATCATTTCAACCTCATTTTTATGTGCATCAAAAACTAATTCGTCATGCACCTGCATTATCATTCTGCTTCTAAAGTTTCTCTTTTTAAATTCTTCATGAATTTTTATCATGGCTAGCTTTATCATATCTGCAGCAGTGCCCTGTATCGGAGAATTAATGGCATTGCGCTCTGCATATCCACGAACTGTAAAGTTGGAAGAGTTAATATCTTTAAGCCAGCGCTTGCGCCCCATCAGTGTTTCAACATAACCGTTTTGCCTGCAAAAATTAATTGAATCATCCATATATTTTTGAATGTTGGCAAATTCTTTTTTATAGGTTTCAATAATTTCTTTTGCTTCCCCTCTTGATATTCCTAAATTTTCTGCAAGTCCGAATGCGCCCTGCCCATAAATTATTCCAAAGTTTACACTCTTTGCTTTGTAGCGCATTTCTTTTGTTACATCATTTTCTGCAACATGAAAAACTTTTGAAGCAGTAGCAGTATGAATATCTTTGTTATTTACAAATGCTTCACACATGGCAGGGTCACCGCTAATGGCAGCCACAATTCTTAATTCTATCTGGGAATAATCTGCGGAAATAATGCAATGATCTTTATCTCTTGGTATAAATGCTTTTCTTATTTCTCTGCCCCGCTCAGTACGAACAGGAATGTTCTGCAAATTTGGATTATTGCTGCTAAGCCGCCCTGTTACTGCAATTGCCTGTCCGTAACATGTGTGCACCCTTCCTGTTTTATTATTGATGATCTGCGGCAATGCATCAACATAAGTTGATTTTAATTTGGTAAGTTCCCTGAAATTTAAAATGTCTTCTACAATTTTACTTTGATGAGAAAGTTTTAAAAGAACATCTTCCCCCGTTGCATATTGACCCCCCTTTGTTTTCTTTCCGCTATCAAGTTTTAATTTATCAAACAATACTTCTCCCAATTGTTTTGGCGATGCCAGATTGAAACGGACACCGGCCTGCTCATAAACGCTTTCTTCACTTTTCTTCGCTTCAATTTCCAATTCTTTAGAATAAAGATTTAGAAAATCCATATCTACTTTTACGCCTTCATATTCAATATCCAACAACACTTTTACAAGCGGAATTTCTACTTCGTTAAAAACCTTTTCTACTTGCTTTGTTTTTAAATGTGGAGCAAAAACATTTTTTAACTGAAGTGTGATGTCAGCATCTTCCACCGCATATTCTTTTACTTTTTCAATTTCAACATCCCTCATTGTTCCCTGTTTCTTCCCTTTCTTTCCAATCAATTCATCAATTGAAATTGGCAGGTAGCCAAGATATTGTGCACTCAGCAGATCCATATTGCGCCTGCCTTCACTTTCAATTACATAATGTGCCAGCATGGTATCAAAAACTTTTCCTTTAAGTTCAACCCCGTACCATTTTAAAACCAGCAGATCGTATTTTATATTTTGTCCAACCCAAATTTTTGTTTCATCACTAAATAATTCAACAAAATAATGGAGAATATTTCTCACTTCGGTTTGGTCCGCCGGAGTTGGAACGTAATACCCTTCACCTGCTTTAAAACAGAAACTTAAGCCCACCAACTCCGCATTGTTTGCATCAACACTGGTAGTTTCAATATCAAAAGAAATTTCAGTTTCCTTTTTAAGCTCTTCTATTAATTTTTTTATTGCTTCTTCACCTTCCACCAACATATAGTTATGAGGAGTGTTGCTTATATTTTTTTCTGCAATTATGCCTGATTTTTCTTCAACATTCTCAATCTCTTCGGGTTTGGGGATCGGTTGTTCCATTGCATTGCCAAACAGGTCAGTTTGTACAACTGTATTGCCCACTACAAATGCACTGTATTCTTCCCCCAAAATTCTTCTTCCTAAGGTTTTAAATTCAAGATCAGTAAAGATTTCTTTTAATGCCTCAATGTTAAATGGCTT
>JBKJLG010000357.1:0-7366 GCA_046596995.1 Chitinophagaceae bacterium | reverse complement strand
TTTGCTTCGCTGATAATTTTATCTTTTGTTTCTTTTGCTTCTTTAAGCATTTGCGCTCTTTCTTCACGGGCAGTTGCCAGTAAAGCTTCGTTCTCGCTTTTTAGAAGCGCCATTTCGTTTTTAATATTTTCTGCAGATGCAAGAGAATCTGCAATGCCTTTTTCCCGCTTATTCATTGATTCAAGAATAGGCTTCCAGGCAAATTTTTTAAGTATAAAGAACACAATAAGAAACGCAAGCAGCGTCCAGATGAGTAAACCAAAACCAGGTGTAAGTAATTGCATAATGAAACCCTCCATCTCCCTAAAGGGAGTGTTTTAAAAATTATAATTATTAAATTAAATTTTATGGCCCCCGAAGTTCCGGGCACAATAAAAATCTATTAACAGAAAAGAACTAACTAAAGTCCCTTTAGGGATTTAGGGTAAAATATACTGCACCCGCCGCCCTGTGCTTAAGGTGCAGTAAAATTGTTACACAAACATTGCAAGGATACCTGCGATAACTGCAAAAAGGGCAACCCCTTCAACTAATGCAGCCGTAAGGATCATGTTTGAGCGAATGTCGTTGGTTGCTTCGGGCTGGCGTGCTATGGCTTCCATTGCACCTTTACCAATTTGCCCGATACCGATGCCTGCGCCCACTGCTGCTAAGCCTGCACCGATTGCACCGCCTGCATTTGCCCAGGGTGTTGTGCTTAAAATAACATTTAATAAATCCATGATTCTTGTTTTATATAATTAAAAATAAAGCCTACACTATTACTGCTTCTTTATGCCCATCTACATCATCATGACTGCCCTCAAATGCCTGACCGATAAATACTGCGGTTAGGTTTGTAAAAATATATGCCTGTAAAAAGGCAACCAATATCTCAATAAAATAAATAAAAACAACAAAGCCAATTGACAATGGAGAAAACCCCCAACCTAAATAAGTATTTAATGCACCAAAAATAAATATGAGAGAAATAAGACAAATGATAATAATATGCCCTGCTATCATGTTTGCAAAAAGACGAATCATTAATGCAAATGGCTTGGTAAATACGCCTAAAATTTCTACCGGGATTAAAATAAATTTTACGCCTAAGGGTACACCGGGAGGCCAAAAAATATGACCCCAATAATGTTTATTGGTGCTAAACAATATTATAATAAATGAAATGCCTGCCAGCACCAATGTAAAGGCAATGTTGCCAGTAACATTCGCTGTGCCGGGTATAAGGCCAATAAGATTATTAATAACTATAAAAAAGAA
Source organism: Chitinophagaceae bacterium (assembly GCA_046596995.1). Classification (GTDB taxonomy): domain Bacteria; phylum Bacteroidota; class Bacteroidia; order Chitinophagales; family Chitinophagaceae; genus Ginsengibacter. The sequence goes on along the minus strand of JBKJLG010000357.1, from coordinate 6,106 downwards.
AACTGTAAGCAGGTAGGGCAGATATTTTTTGTACTTGTGCCCCAGGTTTGGCTTTGCAACATCGTCCCGTACAAATGTAATGATGGGCTCAATAATGTTTTGTATGCCTTTTGGCGCTGAGGTAACGCCTTCGCCTTTTCTATAACGCTTGGCCATGTAAAGCATTACCCAAACGAGTAGAGAAAGAGCAATAAACATTTGTACAACATTGCGTGTTAGCGACAAGTCGTAAACTTTTATTGAGTCACTAATTTTACCATTATCCTCTATAGCAACAATTTGTTCGGCTGTATATTTTTTAGGATCAAGCCCTTCTCCCTTTATTTTATGATCTGTAATTATTTCGTAGCCTTTGTATGCATGTTCGCCATGATGAAATTTTGATGACATGAAAATATCAAAGCCTTTTTCCTTTGAATAAAGTATAACAGGAAGCGGAATGGTTGCATGATGCTCTTTATCCTCACCATCTTTATAGGTTAAAAAATGAAACTCATGGGCATCTAAAACGTGACCAAAAATCACTTCGCTGGCGTTAAAAGATTGTTTCTCGGTGTTTTCAGGCGCTGCCTTTTCTGTACGATGCTCTTGGGCAAATACCTGATTAAAAGAGACCATTAAAAAGAAGCTGAAAACGGCTACCAATATAGATTTTATGCACTTAGCCATCATACCTATCCTAATTTTGGCGCAAAGATAAGGCTGGAGAGGGGAAATTAAAAATTAGATTGAAAGTATTATTCAGGTTTTTAAAGCATTTAATCTAAACCCATTTCTTTACGAAGTTGTTTTATTTTTTCCAGTTCAATTACGTCTATTTGATCTTTAGGCCGGTTAACAACTTTTTTGTTTTCAATAAGTTGGTTGATATGAAGAAAGGGGACATTCACGTCTTCTATTTCTGCTATACTGGCCATTTTATATGCCATTTCAAAGGAAATATTTTCAAGACCTTTCATGCTTGTCATAATAACCAACACCACTCTGGGGCCGATATAGAAGTTCGTCCAGCCTGGAACAAATTGCATTACATCCCATGATAATGAAGCGTAGCCAAAAATACCCATAGCCTTCCCAAGTTTTTGCCTATTATCAACATCATCCTTGATCCATATATCAATGTCATTTGTTGTTCTTATATAACCATGCATATATACTGCAAAACCGCCAACCATAATATATTGAACATTATTCTGGCTTAAAGATTTCCAGAATTTGATGAACTCCTCATCTAATATATCCATGAATTAGTCTGCTTTTTTATGAATTATTTTAGCTTTACTCAAAGTATTATTAATAAGCATCATCCGGGTAAAAAGATAGAATTTTTCAGTATCGGTTCTTAATATTGCTTCCTTACGTCGCCTGTTTTCTTCAGCGAGGTAAAGAGCATCTGTATGCTGAGACCCATTTGTGATTTCATGAATTGATTTTATAGAACTCATAATCTAAATTAGATAAAATAAATTTTATAATTATCCTCTGGATGTTTTTGTATTTAATGATTTTTGTAAAAAAAATATTCTGTATATTTTTAAAGAAATACGTTCTTATTATTTACTTAAATGCATGCTCCTTTCTTTGTAAAGCTGCCTAAAGTAGGGATCCCGGAGATCTTTAATAAAACGAATGGCTTCGCCGGTGCTTTTCATTTCGGGGCCAAGCTCTTTATTTACCCCGGGAAACTTATTAAAAGAGAATACAGGCTCTTTAATAGCAAAGCCTGTGAGCTTTTTCTCAAAAGTAAAATCTTTTAATTTTTTATCACCCAGCATTATTTTTGTAGCAATGTTAAGATAAGGAATTTGATATGCCTTTGCAATAAATGGTGTTGTTCTTGAGGCTCTGGGGTTGGCTTCAATTACAAATACCTCATTATTTTTTATCGCAAACTGAATATTGATAAGCCCTTTAATATTTAATTCCCTGGCTATTTTTTCGCCATATTCCTCCATTGTATGAACAATTAATGGAGATAAATTAAATTGCGGAAGAACGGCATTACTGTCGCCGCTGTGAATACCGGCGGGCTCAATATGTTCCATCACTCCCATCACATGAAAATCTTCGCCGTCAAAAATGGCATCAATCTCAGCTTCCTGGCAACGATCTAAAAAATGATCAATTAAAATTTTATTACCCGGAAGATGTTTTAATAAACTCAGCACACCTTTTTCAAGTTCTTCATCATTTAAAACAATACGCATTCTTTGTCCGCCTAAAACATAACTGGGACGAACCAACACAGGGTATCCAACCTCTTTGGCAACCTCAATTGCATCATCGGTATTATAAGCAGTTCCGTAATTTGGGTAAGGAATTTCAAGTGCCTTCAGCAAATCACTAAATCTTCCGCGGTCTTCTGCAATGTCCATGCTGTCGAATGAAGTACCGATAATTTTAATTCCTTTTTCATGTAATCTTTTAGCAAGTTTTAAAGCCGTTTGCCCACCTAATTGAACGATAACTCCCAAAGGCTTTTCATGCTCAATAATTTCCCAGATGTGCTCCCAAAAAACGGGTTCAAAATATAATTTATCTGCAATATCAAAATCAGTGGATACCGTTTCGGGGTTGCAGTTAATCATGATGGCTTCGTAACCACATTCTTTAATTGCGAGTAAACCATGTACACAACAATAATCAAACTCAATACCTTGGCCAATCCTGTTGGGGCCTGAGCCTAATACAATAACAGAACCAGCCCCCATCCGGCTTCCCCCAACGGAGGAAGAGTCCCCTCTCACAAATCCGTCCTTTGCATGTCCGGGAATACTTTCATTTTGGGAGATGTTTGCTAAGCCTCCACTATCGGGGGAGGTTTGGAGGGGGCTTTCAAAAGTTGAATAAAAATATGGGGTTTTAGCCTCAAACTCAGCGCTGCAGGTATCCACCATTTTAAAAACACGCTTTATTCCCAACAGTTTTCTTTTCTCATAAATATCTTCATCAGTGTAACCTTCCCCCATTATTCTCGCCATCTGCTCATCGCCAAAACCCAAATGTTTTGCCCGTTTTAAAAGTTCGTCTGGTATGGTATCAAGATCATATTTAGCAATCTCCTTTTCACACTCACATATTTTTTGTATCTGGTAAATAAACCAACGGTCAATTTTTGTACTTTCGCAAATACGTTTGATGCTGGCTCCAGCCATTAACGCATCCTTAATTCTAAAGACACGGTCCCATTTCGGAATCTTAATGTACTCTATCAGCTCATCAGCATGCATCAGGCTTTTTCCATAATAGCCTAAGCCAACAGCTTCGTTCTCCAAACTCTGACAAGCCTTTTGCAATGCCTCAGCAAAACTGCGGCCAATGCCCATTACTTCTCCAACACTTTTCATCTGGAACCCTAATGTGTCTTTTGCTCCTTTAAACTTATCAAAATTCCAGCGTGGTATTTTTACAATTACATAATCCAACGCCGGTTCAAAAAAAGCGGATGTGGATTGCGTGATCTGATTTTTTAATTCATCGAGATGGTAGCCTATGGCAAGCTTGGCAGCAATTTTTGCAATGGGGTAACCGGTTGCTTTACTTGCTAACGCAGAGGAGCGGCTAACCCTTGGATTAATTTCCACCACAATAATTTCCTCTGTCTGCGGATTTAGAGCAAACTGAACATTGCAACCGCCGGCAAAATTGCCCAAATCCCTCATCATAGCAATGGCGGTGTTGCGCATTTTTTGATAAGCTGTGTCGCTTAAAGTCATAACCGGTGCAACTGTTATAGAGTCGCCGGTATGCACACCCATGGGGTCAAAATTTTCCACTCCACAAATGATAACAACATTATCTGCATTATCTCTAAGCAATTCCAATTCATATTCTTTCCAGCCAAGAATAGCTTTTTCCACGAGTACTTCATGTATAGGGCTGGCCGTTAACGCATTGTGCAAGGCTTCGTCCAATTCATTTTTTGCGAAAACAATAGCACCGCCGCTGCCACCCAAAGTAAAGGATGGTCGTAATACTAATGGAAACCCTATTTCCTGAGCAAACTCTTTACCCTCTAAAAAAGAATTTGCAATTCTGGCCTGGCAAACCCCTATGCCCATTTCAATCATCCAATTACGAAATTTTTCCCTGTCTTCGGCTTTCTCTATAGCTTTTATATCTACGCCAATCAGCCTTACTCCAAATTTTTCCCAAATGCCCAGTTCATCTGCTTCTTTACAAAGATTCAATGCTGTTTGTCCGCCCATGGTTGGTAATACAGCATCTATTTTATTTTCTTCCAAAATCTGTTCAATACTTTCAACGGTAAGCGGTAATAAATAAACCCTGTCGGCCATCATAGGGTCAGTCATAATGGTTGCCGGATTACTGTTGATCAAAATAACTGTAACCCCTTCTTCCCTTAGCGAACGTGCAGCCTGCGTTCCGGAATAGTCAAACTCACAGGCCTGCCCGATGATAATAGGGCCAGAACCAATAATAAGTACAGATTTAATAGAAGAATCTTTAGGCATAGTGTACCGCCCTGAAAGGGTGGGCAAAAGTACTACACAGGATTTTAATTTTCGCAAGAATATGAATCTTTACCGCAGAGAAAAAGAGTAAAGGGAGTTTGCGCAGAGTTTAATCTTAATGTTGAGTTTATTTTTTCTCTGCGAAAACGCTGCATCTTTTTTCTCTGCGGTAAAGATTAAATTAAAAATCTTTTTTCTGATCCAAACAATTCCGTCATTAGCCTTTTTACTACAAATAATTTATCGATCGGATTTTCTTTAGTATCTATTTCTGCAAAATGACTTTTTACTTTATCAAGTGTGCCTTCAGCATCATCCAGTAAATCGTGGGCACGGTTTTTTAAGTGAGATACAAATTCATCTCTTTCTAATTGAGGCATACTAAAAAATTTAAGAAGGGCAACTCCAGCTGCCGCTCCTAAAATAATTGCCCCTATCGTTGTTGCTTTTGCCATAACAAATGTTTTAATTTTTAGGCGTTAATTTTGTGTATTTACAAACATGATAAACCTTAGATTGGTATCCTTACATAAACCGTTCCTCTTTTTATATTTTTCATTTTTTTCATTCGGGCTTTCAGCCCAGATATTTCCGGAAAAGAATTATCCTAAAAATTATTTTGCATATCCCGTTATGGCGAAACCGGGTTTGGCAGCCAATTTTGGAGAGCTGCGACCCAACCATTATCACATGGGGTTAGATTGCAGAACAGATCAAAAACAAAATTTAAAAGTTGTAGCTGCGGCACAAGGATATATTGCAAAAGTAAAAATAGAGCCGGCCGGTTTTGGACGTGCTCTTTATATTAACCACCCCAACGGCTTAACTACTGTATATGCCCATCTAAATGATTTTATTCCGGCGCTTGATAAATATGTAAAAGAGCAACAATATAAACTTGAATCGTGGCAGGTATTTTTAGATATTCCGGCAAATCTTTTTCCGGTTAGCAAAGGTCAATTTATTGCATTTAGTGGCAACACTGGTGGCTCCCAAGGCCCACATTTGCATTTTGAAATCAGGAATACTAAAACTGATAAAGTACTTAACCCTTCTTTGTTTGGTTTTCCAATCCCTGATGATGTACCTCCCGCAATTACAAGGCTGGCAATGTACGACAGGTGCCTAAGTACATATTCTCAAACCCCAAAATTTTATCCGCTTAAAAAAACGTTTGGCGGCTATGAAACTGCTTCACCCGTAATTATTACAAATACAGACAGGATTAGTTTTGCAATTTCAGCAACAGATAAATATTCAGGCTCTGCAAACCCTAATGGTATTTATGAAGCCACTATTTATTTTGATGGTGTAGCCATGTCGGGTTTTCAGTTGGATAATATTTCTTATGATGAGACAAGGTATATGAATGCCCATATTGATCATAAATTAAAAGCCGGCGGTGGTCCCTATGTAGAGCATCTTTCGAGGTTGCCGGGTTACCCTGAAAGTGTTTATAAAGATTTTAAAAATGAGGGAATCATTTATTTAGAGGATGACAGCATTCATCAAATTAAAATAGACGTTAAAGATGCTTATGGCAATCTTTCGGTTTTACGTTTTGGTGTAAAACGTGGACAAATAAATGAGAACAATTATCAAACGGCTGCGCCGGAACAAAAATTAACCCC
>JBKJLG010000324.1:0-3362 GCA_046596995.1 Chitinophagaceae bacterium | reverse complement strand
TGGAGTGAAAGACAAGTCGAGCTATGTTATCAGGCAAAATAAATTGACATTTGTTTTAACCACACCTTTGCGGCCGGATAATGAAGTTGCAGACCATGTTTACAAACATGGCGATGGGGTAAAAGTGATTGCGCTAAAAGTTGAAGATGCAAAAAGTGCCTGGGAAGAAACAACAAAGCGGGGTGGGAAAAGCTATTTACAACCGACAACTTTAAAAGATGACAACGGTGAAGTGGTGATGAGTGGCATATATACTTATGGAGAAACGGTTCATCTTTTCATAGAAAGAAAAAATTACACAGGTATTTTTATGCCGGGTTTTAGAGATTGGAAAAGTAACTACAATCCGAAAGATACCGGGCTTTTATATGTTGACCATTGTGTAGGCAATGTTGGCTGGAACCAGATGAACCCGTGGGTAAAATTTTACGAAGATGTGATGGGCTTTAAAAATATTTTAAGCTTTGATGACAAAGATATTTCAACAGAATACTCAGCATTAATGAGTAAAGTGATGAGCAATGGAAATGGGTTTGTAAAATTTCCGATTAACGAACCGGCGGAAGGAAAAAAGAAAAGCCAAGTGGAAGAATACCTTGAATTTTATAATGGTGAAGGAGTACAACATGTTGCCATTGCCACTAATAATATTATTGAAACAGTTACTGAATTACAAAAACGGGGAATAGAATTTCTAAAAATACCGGATAGTTATTATGCAACCGTTTTAGAAAGAGTGGGGCATATTGATGAAGACCTGAAACCATTAAGTGAATTGGGTGTGTTAATTGATAGTGATGATGAAGGTTACCTTTTACAAATTTTTAGTAAGCCTTTGCAGGACAGACCTACACTTTTTTTTGAAATTATACAACGCAAAGGCGCAAAGAGTTTTGGCAAAGGAAATTTTAAAGCACTATTTGAGGCGCTGGAAAGAGAGCAGGATGAAAGAGGAAATTTGTAATTGCAGTTTGTAAAAGGTTGTTAAACAAATTGATAAGTTATTTTAATCCAATAATTTCAATATTTTTACGTTACTTATAAAACTTATAACACTGCACAAAAATGAAGAACCTGTTTTTTAAGACTCTTCTTATTGTTATTACCATAGCTGCTGCTAGCGAATCTTTCTCTCAAACTTCTTTTGTAAGCTATCAAAAAGCCAGCGTTAGGGTTGATAATGCTTTTAACCGAAAAGAAGATACTTTAAAAAAACAGTTTGCAAAAAAAGGGCTTGAATGGCCGGCAAAATACGTTTACATACGCTCTTTTAAATACGACGCACAGCTGGAAGTTTGGGTAAAGAACGAAGCAAAAGATCAATACAAATTATTTAAGAGCTACAAAGTTTGTATGCAAAGCGGCACTATGGGGCCAAAAAGATTGCAGGGAGATTACCAGGTACCCGAAGGATTTTATTATATAAATGAATTTAACCCCAACAGCAATTATCATTTGTCTTTAGGATTAAATTATCCCAATGCTTCCGACAGAATTTTGAGTGATTCATTACGCCCCGGCGGCGATATTTATATTCATGGCAGTTGCGTTTCTGTTGGTTGTATCCCTTTAACTGATGATGAAATAGAAGACATTTATGTTATTACCAGCCATGCAAAAGCCAACGGACAGGACTTTATTCCGGTGCATGTTTTTCCGGTAAAATACAATGTAAAAAAATCAATGGATTATTTAGGTATGGCTACCAAAAACAATCAACAGTTACAAAAATTTGCTGTTGATCTTAAAGAAGCCTTTGATAGGTTTGAAGAAAAAAAACAGGTGCCTTTAGTAATGGTAAATAAAAAAGGACAATACGTTTTTAATTAAGTTTCAGGCTTTAATAATATCTGCACCGTATCTCTTGTTTTCTGCTCCAATACTTTTATTTTATTTTCAGTGAGCTTTAATACAATTGCTTCATTATAATGACGAATGGTTAGAAGGGTCAGATTTTTTTCAATCTGTACATCAAAAATTTCAGAGGCGGCTAAGGCTACTTTTTCAATTTTTTCTGCAACATCATCCATGCAAATTAAAATGCTTATGGCAGTGCTTTGTATAATATTTGGCTTCACTTTTACCTCCGCAAAAATTTCATAAAGTCTGCTCATAAGTTTTTCTCCTACAAAGGAAAAATCTTTTGAATTAAGGCTTACCAAAACCTGGCTGACTTTTAAAACAATAACTGGTGGAAGATTATGCGATGGGTTATCATTAATGATTGTGCCTGCAGCCTGTGGCTGTAAAAAACATTTTACATGTAGCGGTATGTTTTTATTTTGTAAAGGCTTTATGGTTTTCGGGTGAATAACCTGTGCGCCGTAATATGCCATTTCAATTACTTCGGTATAACTAAGTTGCTTAATATATGTTGCATCAGAAAATTCTTTAGGGTCTGCATTCATTACCCCTTCAACATCTTTCCAAATGGTAACACTTTCGGCGTTAAGTATGTTGGCAAACAATGCAGCGGAATAATCACTTCCCTCTCTGCCTAAAGTTGTGCTTTCATTTTCATCGGTGCTGCCAATAAAACCTTGTGTAATTACAGTGTTTTGGTTTATAAAAAAAGGCATTGCAATACTTTCCACTTTACCTTTTGTAAAATCCCAATCAACATTTGCATCTCTGAAGTTATCATCAGTTCTTACAATATCTCTTACATCAAGCCAGGCATTTTTTATTTTTTGTTTATTAAGATATTCGCTTACAATTTTACTTGATAATAATTCACCGGCACAAACTATCTGGTCGTAATAATAATCATATTCTCTTACAGGCTTATCGTGCAAAAGCCATTCAATTTCAGTAAAAAAATCTATTAAATTTATTTTAGAGAGATTTAATTCTTCAGCAAGATTAAGGTGTTGTCGTTTTATATCTTCAAAAAGGTTCAATGCTTTATTTGTATCGCCGGTAAAAAAAACATTTACAACATTTTCCAAAGCATTTGTTATTTTACCCATGGCAGATATAACAACAAATATTTTTTCCTCCGGATAAAGGTTTATGATATTGGGTATATTTTTTATTCTTTCAACACTGTTGATGCTTGCGCCGCCAAATTTAAAAACCTTCATATTTTCCAGGATGATAAAAAACGCAAATTAATCCATTATCATTAGCTATCAGTCTATACAAACATTATCTTATCATCTGTTTTCAATTAATTAATTGCGCTACATTTGTTGCTACAATAAATTCATATTTTTTGTATGGTCGTTGATAGAAATATACTTACGCTGGACGAGTTCACCATTCAGCAAATGCGTGATTTTCCGCAGGCAACGGGAGAATTATCGGGATTGCTAAGAGATATTGGCCTTGCAGCAAAAAGAGTAAATGTAGAAGTGAATAAA